>NZ_JBFUID010000018.1:0-107124 GCF_056402055.1 Pseudomonas sp. P4_C4
CAACTCAACTTGAAGCGAGTGATGAAAATCCTCGGTACGCAGAATCTGATGAAAGCGCTGGCGGCCTGAAAAGCCTTCTGTTTTGCCCGATGGACGAGCTGAGAAGCGTTACTGGTGGCATTAAAAGCGGGCTGGAGCTACGAAGAGCGCTTTAGGTGTAGTTAGCCAGCCAAACATCGTCGGCGCTAGTGTCGACGATGTTTGAACCAGTTTTTACACACTCTGGGCCATGGATGGCCGATGGCGGCGGGCCCACGGAGCAGGACCGGAGCGAGGGCATGCCGAGCCGAGGCGAGGCACCGAATGTCAGGGGCAAAGCGTTTTGGTTACTTTGGCGCTCTTCCAAAGTGACCCGCTGTAAGAGCGGAACCATAAGCCGCCGTTACCGCAGCAACGGATATGTACACCAAACATCAAACAACAAACCGCAATCACCCCACCTGATACCCAACCATTCAGAACAACCCCCCATCCCCCCGGTTAACAAAACATAACGTGGCGTCGATTGTCAGACATTAAAAAACACCGATAGGATAAGCCAGCTTCCGAAGGGGCTCTGGATTGCGGGTTTCAGGACTATGCTCTGAAACAGCCGGTCCAGACACGCACCCTTGCGACGCCCAGAAAGGTTGAACGACCTAACAATAATAATGGGAGAAGGTCTATGAGTGAGCCTGTCATGGGTGTGGGTATCTGCCGCCCGCCGGCACTGCGCAAATTCGCGTTGCTGGCTACAGCGCTCTCGCTGTTGGGCTCTGCCATGCTGTCGGCATCTGCGCTGGCCGCGGCGGCGCCAGCATCCGATGTTGTTTATTCCATTGAATCGGCCAAGGCCGCCAAAAGCCTGATGCTCGATGTCGTCCATGCCGGCAAGCGCCTGGTGGCGGTCGGGGATCGTGGGCACATCCTGTATTCCGATGACCAGGGCGCCACCTGGACCCAGGCCAAGGTCCCGACCCGGGCCCTGCTGACGTCAGTGTTCTTTGTCGATGACAAACACGGCTGGGCCGTCGGTCATGACGCACAGATCCTCGCCAGCGAGGACGGCGGTGCTACCTGGACCAGGCAATTCGAAGATCTGAAACGCGAATCGCCGCTGCTCGATGTCTGGTTCAAGGATGTCGACAGCGGCTTTGCCGTGGGCGCCTACGGCTCGCTGATGGAAACCACCGACGGTGGCAAGCATTGGGAAGACGCCAGCGACCGCCTGGACAATGAAGACCAGTACCACCTGAACGCGATTGCCGCGGTCAAGGACGCCGGGCTGTTCATCGTCGGCGAGCAGGGCAGCATGTTTCGCTCCGCGGACTGGGGCCATACCTGGGAAAAGCTCGAAGGTCCGTACGAAGGCTCGCTGTTCGGCGTGATCGGCACGGCGCAGCCCAATACGCTGCTGGCCTACGGCTTGCGTGGCAACCTTTACCGTTCCACGGACTTCGGCACCACCTGGGAGCAAGTCGAGCTCAAGGCTGAACGTGGCGACCTGGAGTTCGGGCTGTCCGGCGGCACGCTGCTCGACGACGGTTCCATCGTGATTGTCGGCAACGGCGGCTCGGTGATCCGCAGCAGCGACAATGGCGAAACCTTCAAAGTGGTCAACCGTGCGGACCGTATTTCGGTCTCGGCAGTGACTGCGGCAGGCAATGGCAATTTGGTTCTGGCCGGGCAGGGCGGCGTTCGCGTCACTTCGCCCAACGGTACCGAGTCGGGCAAATGAGCCGGGTTAATAATAAGAAGGCGGAGCTATGACTTCCTTGAGTTCTCATCACCAGGACAAGGCGACGTTCCTCGAGCGCCTGATCTTCAACAACCGCCCGGCAGTGATCACGATCTGTCTGCTGGTCAGTATTTTCCTGTTCTGGCAGGCGACGCTGATCCGTCCGTCCACCAGCTTCGAAAAAATGATCCCGCTAGAGCATCCCTTCATCCAGAAGATGATGGAGCACCGCAACGATCTGGCGAACCTGGGTAACACCGTACGGATCTCGGTGGAGGCCACCAATGGCGACATCTTCTCCAAGGAGTACATGGAGACCCTGCGTCAGATCAACGATGAGGTGTTCTACATTTCTGGTGTCGACCGTTCCGGCCTCAAGTCGCTGTGGAGCCCGAGCGTTCGCTGGACCGAAGTGACGGAAGAGGGCTTCGCCGGTGGTGAAGTGATTCCGCAGAGCTACAACGGCTCCCAGGCCAGCCTCGATTTGCTGCGCAACAACGTGCTCAAGTCCGGCCAGGTCGGGCGCCTGGTGTCCAACGACTTCAAGTCGAGCATCGTCGACATTCCGTTGCTGGAGTCCTACCCGGACCCGCAGGACCAGGGCAAGCTGCTGGCGCTGGACTATCGCCAGTTCTCCCACGAGCTTGAGGACAAGATCCGCACCAAGTTCGAAGCGCAGAACCCGAATGTGAAGATCCACATCGTCGGTTTCGCCAAGAAAGTCGGTGACCTGATCGATGGCCTGGTGATGGTGGTGATGTTCTTCGGCATCGCCTTCGTCATCACCCTGATCCTCCTGCTGTGGTTCACCAACTGCCTGCGCAGTACCGTCGCCGTGTTGAGCACGACGCTGGTGGCGGTGGTCTGGCAACTGGGCCTGATGCACTTTTTCGGCTTCGGGCTCGACCCCTATTCGATGCTGGTGCCGTTCCTGATCTTCGCCATCGGTATTTCCCACGGCGTGCAGAAAATCAACGGGATCGCCTTGCAATCGAGCGAGGCGGACAACGCCCTGACGGCCGCGCGCCGTACTTTCCGTCAATTGTTCCTGCCGGGGATGATCGCGATCCTCGCCGATGCCGTGGGTTTCATCACGCTGCTGATCATCGATATCGGCGTGATCCGTGAACTGGCCATCGGCGCATCCATCGGTGTGGCGGTGATCGTGTTCACCAACCTGATCCTGCTGCCGGTGGCGATTTCCTATGTCGGCATCAGCAAGCGTGCGGTCGAGCGCAGCAAGAAAGACGCTGTGCGCGAACACCCGTTCTGGCGCCTGCTGGCGAATTTCGCCAGCGCCAAAGTTGCACCGGTGTCCATCCTGCTGGCGTTGATCGCCTTTGGCGGCGGCCTGTGGTACAGCCAGAACCTGAAAATCGGCGACCTCGACCAGGGTGCCCCGGAGCTGCGTCCGGACTCGCGCTACAACAAGGACAACAACTTCATCATCAACAACTACTCCACCAGCTCCGATGTGCTGGTGGTGATGGTCAAGACCAAGGCCGAAGGCTGCTCGCGCTATGAAGCCATGGCGCCGATCGACGAGCTGATGTGGAAGATGCAGAACACCGAGGGCGTGCAGTCGGCGATTTCCCTGGTGACCGTGTCCAAGCAGATGATCAAGGGCATGAACGAGGGCAACCTGAAATGGGAAACCCTGTCGCGTAACCCTGATGTGCTGAACAACTCCATTGCCCGCGCTGACGGCCTGTACAACAACAGCTGCTCCCTGGCGCCGGTGCTGGTGTTCCTCAACGATCACAAGGCCGAGACCCTGGATCGCGCGGTACATGCGGTGCAGGCGTTCGCCAAGGAGAACAACAAGGAAGGCCTGGAGTTCATCCTCGCTGCCGGTAACGCCGGGATCGAGGCGGCCACCAACGAGGTGATCAAGAAGTCCGAGCTGACCATCCTGATCCTGGTGTACATCTGCGTGGCGGTCATGTGCATGATCACCTTCCGCTCGTGGGCGGCGACCTTGTGCATCGTGCTGCCACTGGTGCTGACCTCGGTACTCGGCAACGCCCTGATGGCCTTCATGGGCATCGGCGTGAAAGTGGCGACCCTGCCGGTCGTGGCGCTCGGGGTGGGGATCGGCGTGGACTACGGTATCTACATCTACAGCCGTCTGGAAAGCTTCCTGCGTGCCGGCCTGCCGCTGCAAGAAGCGTACTACCAGACGCTGAAGTCCACCGGTAAGGCGGTGCTGTTCACCGGTCTGTGCCTGGCCATCGGCGTGTGCACCTGGATCTTCTCGGCCATCAAGTTCCAGGCCGACATGGGGCTGATGTTGACCTTCATGCTGTTGTGGAACATGTTCGGTGCGCTGTGGCTGTTGCCGGCACTGGCGCGGTTCCTGATCAAACCTTCGAGGCTGGCGGGGCAGAAGGGCAATTCGTTGTTCGCTCACTGAGCCCTGGACGGTCTCAAAAGCCGCAACCTGAAGTTGCGGCTTTTCTTATGGGGGCGTATCAGCGCGGTTCCAGGGGCAGAAATACGCTGTTGGCTTGTTCTCTGCTGATGATGCCGCGATGAATATCGATTTTCTGTTTCGGATCTTTGGCCTTGGCCATCGCCGATTCGTACGTATCAAATTGTTGTTCTTTGGTTTTTAGATGGGCTCGGGTGTAGTCAGCCTTGGCGTCATCCACATTGGCATAGTGAAAATGCGCGTACGACCAGGCTTGATTGTGTTCATTGAGCAGGACGTATTCCTGCATGAAGTCTCGCCGTCCGGTTTTCAGTTGAACCCGGCTGCCGCTGATTCGAGCGAAAACTGCCTTGCGCTGTAGCAAATATTCGACACTCTCGCTGCTCGGTGGCCGGGCCAGGGTCATACGCGTGCGAAGTTCTGTTGCCTTGGTGTCGAGGGTGCGAGCCGTGTCCCGTAGCCCGTTGATGAGCGTGAAGTCCTGCTCCTTGTTAACCGGGGCGTTTTCATGGTGTTCCAGACGGTCGGCATACCCGGTGAGTTTTTGAGCCTCCCGTTGCAATTGCTCTTCAATTTCCTTGGGAGAGCTCGCGCGCTGAGCGTAGCTTTCGATCTTCGTCACCTGCTTGTCCACGTTGGCCATCGCCTTGCGGGCATCGCCTTTGAGTTGCGAGTAGGGACGCGAGGGTACTTGGGGTGCTGGTTGCCTGGGCTTGACGATTTCTACCCAGACATTCGGTTCATGTTCGTGGAAAGAGGTCAATGGTCTGTCTTCCAGCGGACCGTTGATGTCGACAATGTCTGCGCCCTGGTTGGCCACGCGAGGGCGGATATCGCCGATCAATGTACCCTTTGCGGTTTTGATGACCCTCTTTCGACCGGCCCATGAAGGACGGTTGATCGCTGGCTTGCTGCTGCCGACGGCAGATGAAGCGGATTCATCAGGTAGCGGCTGGCTCTGCAATTCGGCGGCCAGACGTTGTTCGGCATCGACGCGCAGTTCATTGATGAGCTCCCGCAGACGATTGAAGGCGGTTGATTGCAACTCGTCAGCATCGAAGATGCCGATACTCTCAAGCCCGTCCAGTGCCTTGCTGTAGTGATTAACCAGGTTATCCAGCACGGCAATACGATCGC
This sequence comes from Pseudomonas sp. P4_C4, assembly GCF_056402055.1. NCBI lineage: Bacteria > Pseudomonadati > Pseudomonadota > Gammaproteobacteria > Pseudomonadales > Pseudomonadaceae > Pseudomonas > Pseudomonas sp. P4_C4. The sequence continues at coordinate 5,286 of NZ_JBFUID010000018.1, forward strand.
CACTTTCATAGATGTGTGAACTTTGCAGTTCATCGTGAGAGCGGGACAACAGCAGTATTGGATTAACGGCGTCTTCCAAGGCTGTCGCGGTTTGCGTCCCCAAATTCCTGGTACTGAGGATCCGCAAGATAACCAACTGGTAAGACTTGACTCTCAACGCCGTGAGTTCGTTTTCCGGTCTGTTGTGGGTCAGTCGCTGCCAAGACTCGGCACCCAGGCGTGGGATTTGTTTCAACTCCAGAAGACGACTATCCACCTCTTCATAACACCTGATCATGGTTTCGTTGATTTCGGAGGTTTTGTGCATGAAATCGAAGTATCGATCCATGATGGCAATGCCCTCAGTAGCAAAAGCAGCGTAGAGCTGGTCAATGCCACTGCTGAAATCGGGATAGTTGCGATGGGTGGCTTCACGCTCCATGTCAGCCAAGACGATTCGTTTGCGGGCATTGTTGATGCTGTTTTCCAACAAGGCGCAAAGCTTTGGGTAATTGGGATCAGATTTCGTTAATACGGCCATTTCCTTGAGTTCGGCAATCTGCGTGACGTAGGTTTCGGTCTGCTTGTCCAGCTCCTTGTTGTAAAGATGCCTGAATGTTGCTCGATCCTGTTCAGAGCTGCCGGGAAGGTCTCTTTTCTGATTCATCAGCTTTTCAGCGAAATCGACGCCCCTTTGCACCCGTTCCTGCTGTTGCAGAAACGCTTGGTAATTGTGCTCCAGCAGACTGATGCGTTCTTGCGTTGCTTTGCGCTGGGCTTCGATTCTTGAATGGCGCCCGCCACCGACCAGTTTCAATCCCTGATCGAGGGTCCATTGACCCTTTCCATTGGTTTTCAGTTTGATTCCCGGGTGATCAGCAAGCTTGGGATGGATCAGATAGACCTCGCCTGAACCCGGCACGATACTGACCCGAAACAGCAGACCGGCGATGCTGGCGTGCCATTGATTGTCGACTCGATACAACCCTTTGAAGGTGCCTGTTGCAACAGGGTCTGGCAGCGATGTCGGCCATGGAACCCGAACATCCAGCAATGTGTTGAACAGCTGCGCCGTGGCGGAATCTCGAGCGGTCGACACATTGAAATCCAACAGGGCATGGCCACTGCCCGGTGGCTCGGAAGGCAACGCCGCTGGTTCCTGAGTAATTACGGTCTCGTCGATCAACGAGAATGAAGTCAGGGGATGGCGCAAGGGTTCGAGGGTGATCGGGGTTTGCTTGCTGGTTCCGTCAGGCAACAGCGCTGCGCCGTGCTCTCGTGCGACATGTAATAACAGCAAACCGATATTCAACAACACATCGATCCAGGCCAGGTTCCGGGCTTTGGCGTCGTCGCTGTCCAGTGCCGGAAGATCGTTGATCAGGCTGTGGGTGATTTGCAGCATCCAGCCCACCAGCATCGCCGGACCGCTTAAAGGCAGGATCAAGGCATTGAAGAGCAGCCATCCACCTTCGAGGATGATCGCCCAGCGGCTCTCGGTATTGGATACAGATTGCCGGTCAGCCAGATCGACCAGTGCCCGTGCGTTACTGATGAACAGACTGGCCAGCAAGCGGTCTTCCTCTACTGCCTTGAGCCAGTCTCCGGCCGCCGCATTACCCACCAGAATCGCTGGTTCGGGCTTTATGAAAGGCGTGAAGTCGTCGCCGATATGTAAATGGACGATGTGCGGCTCGTTGAAACCGTTGTGGGCATAGATGGGGCGTGCGCGATCTGCTAGCCAGGTCAATACACTGTCTTGCAGCGGACCGGTTCGGGCGATCGCTTTGAACAAGTCGCTACGGGTGGGATATTGATGCAAAGAGGGCGTGTACAGCGGCCGATAAAGGATATGAGGGCCCTCGGCACTCAAGTCTTTCGGCTCGAAGATGAACATGTTGCTGACCACATCGCAATCACTGTCTGCCGTACGTTGAAACGCCAGTGGCCTGATGACGATTGCTTGCTCTTCGACCATTCGCCCGGCAGCCGTGCGATTCATCAAAGCATCGACATATCGGTAGCCCAAACGGGTAAAGCCATATTCACCTTTGATCGCGTATTCGAGGGCCAGCAGTGGTAATTGAACTCCCAGTTCCAGTTCGAACAATCGCTGGCGCTCTCGTGCCTCATCGCTATCGGCGAGCAGCAAAGTGTCGATCAGTTCGGGGTAATGCTTGCCGACATTGACCCGGCTCACCAAATCCAGCAGGTAGGCCTCGGTGGTCCAATCCTCGACCAGTTGATTCCCAAGGTGACGGATAGTCGTGCGGCCTTCGGGCTTGCCAGCCAGATTTTTGATTGCCAATTCTGTCAGGGACATGTTGACCGTTTCGATGTAACCGCTGCCGGGATCACCGACGGGAACATGGAAAGTCAGTTCCAGCTCATCGGCGTTGTAACCGGGAGCCAGGGGTTTGTCTTCGAGCATCTGCCGGTGTAGCGTTTTTTTGGCGAACGTATGTACGTCATCAATGCCATCCCGAAACGAGCGCCCTTGGGTCTGCTGTTTGACGCTGGCCAGCGCCAGGACGTGTTTGCGATAAGCCATACGATCCGTGGCGTTTGCCGCTTGCAACCAGTCGGGGATCGTTGCCTGTATCGGTTGAATGTGCAGGGCGTTGGTTTGGCTGCCGATGAACAGCCTGGTCATGTTGGTGATCGAATCAAAGCGTTTTTCCAGATCCTCCAGGCTTTGGCGGGCCGGCAGTTTGAGTGCTGCCAGGTCTTCCAGTTGCTGATTCAATAGCAGGGCGGCTTGGGTATCGAAGATGTTGCCGTCCGGCTCAAAACGCTTCCATGTAATGGTATCGACCTTGAAGTCCCGCTGAAACCGAGCGCCCCATGCCAGACCGAAAGCCTGCAGGGAAGGAAAGGACTCGATGTCGCCGGTTACGCTGCACAATAGATGGGTTTCACCGCAAATCACCAAGAGATCGGGAGTCTGCAGGGAGACGCACACTTTGCCTTTGGTCAGCGTGGTTTGAAGCGTACAGGCCTCAATGGCGCCTTTCGACCAGGGCCTTTGCAGGCGCACCTGGCGGTCTGGTTTGTTGGCCAGTTCCGTCAGGATGTCGGCCTGCAACGTATTATTCGCCGAATGGCGCACGGCGGACGTCTTCACAATGCCGGCCAGGAGATCGCCCAGCCATTGCCAGCGGCTGCCTCCAGTCTCGTCATCTTCATTCCAGAACGCCGTTAACGATTCCTGCAAACCGATGTAGAGAATGTCTGGCAACTCGCGGATGACGCCAGCAATAACCTGCATGTCGGGCAAGCGCGACGTGGTTTTGCTGATGCCAAGTTGTGCGGGCGCTCTGTTGGTCAAAAAACAGTTGCGACCGTACTGGTCGTTCAAGTCGGGAGGGATGCCGCTCGCCAGATATTCCAGCACCAGATCCAGTAGCAGCGTGAGCCGCCAGGCGCCATTGGTGATTGGCTGCGCGATTTTGGTTCGGTATGGGTCGAAATCCAGTTGCGAATATTTTTCCAGCAAGCCGTCCTTGAGCAGGCGAGCGGCTTGCGAGCGTAACGTCGGTCGGGTGCTGAATCGAGCGCTGATGGCGCGCGCAATGATGTCCGACATGGCAGGTGATGAAGCGGGCATTGGCATTAGTGCAATCCTTTGCATGGTTTGGATTGCACAACGTAGAACGAGGGCTATTTAAAGGTGCGGTAATCAGATACCGCACATCGATTGAGTCGATGTGCCAGAGAGATTCAGGACAAACCTCGCAGTTGTTCTGCGGTGGTCAAGAGTGATCAGTACCCAACACCACATTCAATGCACTGCGCGCATCATCGAGCTGCACCAACGTCGCATGCCGGGCCCCGAGGGCATCTCGATTCTCGATAGCAGTCAGGATCGCCTTGTGCCTTGGCAGCGCCAATTCATGCAGATTCGGCCGTTGATTGGAATGCTTCAGTGCTTCTGCAATCGCCACCGATAACATGTTGCACAGGTTCGCCAGCAAGTCGTTGTGGGTTGCGTCGGCGATCCGGCTGTGAAAATCCAGGTCCGGTTGCAGCAAGGCTTCCGGGGTCGGCGCTGCTTCCATGCGTTGGTAGGCTTCACCGATGGAGGCAATGTCATCATCAGTGGCGAACTGTGCGGCCAACGCGGCGGCGGCCGGTTCGATGATGCTGCGCACACTGGTCAACAAATCAAAGAATTCATTTTGCGGACTACTTTGCATCAGCCAGTGCAGCACATCCGGGTCGAGCATGTGCCATTCCTTACGCTGCTTGACCACCGTGCCGACCCGCGGACGGGAATACACAAGACCCTTGGCGACCAACACGCGCGTGGCTTCGCGCAGCACCGGCCGGCTGACCGCGTACTCCTCGCACAACAGGGCTTCGGCGGGCAGTTTGTCGTCCGGTTTGAACCGTCCCGAGACGATCTGCATGCCCAGTTCCTGGACGATGCGCGAGTGCATGCTTTTGCGGTCGGAGGGTTTGCGGTAATCCATGGGGAGCGGTGCGGTCCTGTGCGAATAGGTGTCGCGCATGATAGCAGGCGCGGCGCAAAGAACTGTAGGAGCGAGCTCGCTCCGGGCGGCGTTCCGACGATGGACGTGAACGATAACGCGTGCTGTCTGGAAGCAAGCGTCGCCTTCAAGTCAATCGCGAGCAAGCTCGCTCCTACAGGGGCCGGTGGTGATCAGTGAGAATGACGCGGCACTTCAGCCCCGCGGCAACCGACCAGGAAGTCGAAGTCACAACCCTGGTCCGCTTGCAGCACATGGTCGATGTACAGCTGACGATACCCACCGACGATCAGGTTCTGTGGCGGTTGCAGATCGGCCATGCGCGCGGCCAGTTCGGCGTCCGGAATATCCAGGTGCAAACGGCCGCTGGTGCAATCGAGTTCGATCCAGTCGCCTTCTTTCACTGCGGCCAGCGGTCCGCCGGCAGCGGCTTCCGGGGCGACATGCAGCACAACGGTGCCGTATGCCGTGCCGCTCATGCGCGCATCGGAAATGCGCACCATATCGGTCACACCCTGGGCCAGCAGCTTGGCCGGCAGGCCCATGTTGCCCACTTCGGCCATGCCTGGATAACCCTTCGGCCCGCAGTTTTTCATCACCAGGATCGAGTTGGCATCCACGTCCAGTTCCGGATCGTTGATCCGTGCCTTGTACATGTCGAAGTTCTCGAACACCACCGCGCGACCGCGATGCTGCATCAGTTCGGGCGTGGCGGCGGACGGCTTGAGTACCGCGCCGAGTGGCGCCAGGTTGCCACGCAACACACAGATGCCGCCATCGGCGCGGATCGGGTTGTCGAGGGTGCGGATCACTTCGTCCTCGCCATAGATCGGCGCGTCCCTGGTGTTCTCGCCGATGGACTTGCCGTTGACGGTCAAGGCATTCGGGTTCGGGATCAGGTTGGCTTCACCGAGGCGACGCAGCACCGCCGGCAAGCCACCGGCGTAATAGAACTCCTCCATCAGGAAGCGCCCGGACGGTTGCAGGTCGACGATGGTCGGCATGCCGCGACCGATACGGGTCCAGTCATCCAGGTCCAATTCCACGCCAATGCGCCCGGCAATGGCCTTCAGATGAATCACTGCGTTGGTTGAGCCGCCGATGGCGGCGTTGACGCGAATGGCGTTCTCGAAGGCCTCTTTGGTCAGGATCTTCGACAGCTTCAAGTCTTCGCGCACCATCTCCACGGCACGCATGCCGGACATGTGCGCCAACACATAACGGCGCGCATCCACGGCCGGAATCGCCGCGTTGTGGGGCAGGGAAGTGCCGAGCGCTTCGGCCATGCAGGCCATGGTCGAGGCGGTGCCCATGGTGTTGCAGGTGCCGGCCGAGCGGGACATGCCGCCCTCGGCCGCGAGGAAATCGTCGATGCTGATGGTGCCGGCCTTGACCTGTTCGCTGAGCTGCCAGACCACGGTGCCGGAGCCGATGTCCTTGCCTTTGTGCTTGCCGTTGAGCATCGGCCCGCCGGTGACGACGATGGCCGGCACGTCGCAACTGGCGGCGCCCATCAGCAAGGCCGGGGTGGTTTTGTCGCAACCGGTCAGCAGCACCACGCCATCGATCGGGTTGCCGCGAATGGCTTCTTCGACATCCATGCTCGCCAGGTTGCGGGTGAGCATGGCGGTCGGGCGCAGGTTCGATTCGCCGTTGGAGAACACCGGGAACTCCACTGGAAAGCCGCCGGCCTCGATCACCCCACGTTTGACGTGCTCGGCAATCTGGCGGAAGTGCGCGTTGCACGGGGTCAGTTCCGACCAGGTGTTGCAGATGCCGATGATCGGCTTGCCATGGAACTGGTGGTCGGCGATGCCCTGATTCTTCATCCAGCTGCGGTACATGAAGCCGTTCTTGTCGGCGGTGCCAAACCATTGGGCGGAGCGCAGGGTGGGTTTCTTATCAGACATGATCGATTCTCTTATTGTATGACTATATTGTTCTAGCTGAGGCGTAACATAGGCTCAAATTGCGCTGTTTGGAAGTGTTGTTGAGTAAATAGTAATACTATATAGTCGACTCAAACGGAGGGATGGCCCTGGCGACTATTTCGCGAGAGGCGTCCCCCGAGGTTCCATAACAACAACAATCGGAGACCGATCTCATGAGCCAGGAACTGCGGCTTATCCGTCGCATCACGCTGAAACTGATTCCCTTCCTGATCCTGCTGTACCTGATCGCCTATGTGGACCGCTCCGCGGTGGGCTTCGCCAAACTGCACATGGGCGCGGACATCGGCCTCGGCGATGCCGCCTACGGTCTTGGTGCCGGGCTGTTCTTCATCGGCTACTTCCTGCTGGAGATCCCCAGCAACCTGATGCTCGACCGCTTCGGCGCACGGCGCTGGTTCGCGCGGATCATGGTCACGTGGGGCGCCATCACCATCGGCATGGCCTTCGTCCAGGGGCCGAACAGCTTCTATGTGATGCGCTTTTTGCTCGGCGCCGCCGAAGCCGGGTTCTTCCCGGGCGTTCTGTACTACATCACCCAATGGTTCCCGGTGCGCCATCGCGGCAAGATCCTCGGGTTGTTCATCCTGTCGCAACCCATTGCGATGATGGTCACCGGCCCGGTGTCCGGTGGCTTGCTGGGCATGGACGGCGTGTTGGGGCTGCATGGCTGGCAGTGGCTGTTCATCGTCATCGGTTGCCCGGCGATCCTGCTGACCTGGCCGGTGCTGCGTTACCTGCCGGACGGCCCGCAACAAGTGAAGTGGATGGACCAGGCAGAAAAGGACTGGCTGAGCACCGAACTGAAAAAGGACCTGGACGCGTACGGCCAGACCCGCCATGGCAACCCGCTGCACGCCCTCAAGGACAAGCGCGTCCTGCTGCTGGCGCTGTTCTACCTGCCGGTGACCCTGAGCATCTATGGTCTGGGTTTGTGGCTACCGACCTTGATCAAGCAATTCGGTGGCAGCGACCTGGTGACCGGTTTCGTTTCCGCAGTGCCGTACATCTTCGGGATCGTTGGCCTGCTGATCATTCCACGCAGTTCCGACCGCTTGAACGACCGCTACGGCCACCTCGCCGTGCTTTACGTACTGGGTGCGATTGGCCTGTTCCTCAGCGCCTGGCTGTCGGTGCCGGTGCTGCAACTGGCGGCGTTGTGCCTGGTGGCATTCGCATTGTTCTCCTGCACGGCGGTGTTCTGGACCTTGCCGGGTCGCTTCTTCGCCGGCGCCAGTGCGGCGGCGGGGATCGCCTTGATCAACTCGGTGGGTAACCTCGGTGGTTACCTCGGTCCATTCGTGATCGGCGCGTTGAAGGAGTACACCGGCAATCTTGCGTCCGGCTTGTATTTCCTCTCCGGGGTGATGGTGTTTGGCCTGATTCTGACTGGCGTTGTCTATCGCCTGCTGGAACGCAAACACGTCCTGCCAGCCGATCAATTTGCAGCAAGTGCACGCTAATCCAATGTAGGAGTGAGCCTGCTCGCGATAGCGTCGGCACGCAGGCCTGGTCCGTGAAGTGCAGGACATGCGCACCGTGCGCGATCTGGCATTGGCGGCGATCGAGGCAGGCGCCAATCTTGAGCAACAGGTGCAAAGTCTGGGGCTGGGCATCAGCCACGGCTATGCCGAACTGCTGACGCAACGGCGCATCCTGCCGCCCCTGGACCATCCGGACCCGGCGCACATGCTGGTCAGTGGCACGGGCCTGACCCATCTGGGCAGTGCATCGGCCCGGGACAAGATGCACCAGCAAAGTGGCGACGAATCGGCGATGACCGACACCATGCGCATCTTCAAATGGGGCGTGGAGGGCGGCAAACCGGCAGAAGATCAAGCCGGTGTGCAGCCGGAATGGTTCTACAAAGGCGATGGCAGCATCGTCGTCAGGCCGGGCCAGCCGTTTCCCCTGCCGCCGTTTGCCGAGGATGCCGGTGAAGAGCCGGAGATCGCTGGCCTGTACGTCATCGGTCGCGACGGCAAGCCGTATCGCCTGGGTTTTGCCGTGGGTAACGAGTTCTCCGATCACGTCATGGAGCGCAAGAACTACCTGTATCTGGCCCACTCGAAACTGCGCAGCTGCAGCTATGGCCCGGAACTGCGGGTCGGCGAACTGCCGCAGCATCTGGCCGGTACCAGCCGCATCCTGCGCGACGGCGAAGTGCTGTGGCAGAACGAGTTTCTCAGTGGCGAGGCGAACATGTGCCATAGCCTCGCCAACCTCGAATTCCATCATTTCAAGTACAGCCAGTTTCTGCGCCCGGGGGATGTTCACATTCACTTCTTCGGCACCGCGACCCTGTCCTTTGCCGACGGCATTCGCACGCAACCGGGCGACGTGTTCGAGATCACCCAGGCCGAATTCGGCGCGCCATTGATCAATGGCATCGCACCGGTCGCAGCGGCTTTCGAACCCGGCACCGTCGGCACACTTTGAGGACTTACCCATGACCCGGATTCTTGGTCACAACTACATCGGCGGCCAACGCAGCGCCGCTGGCAGCGTCAAGTTGCGGAGTTTCGATGCGACAACGGGCGAGGCCTTGCCCCAGGATTTTTCTCAGGCGACAGCGCAGGAAGTCGATGCGGCGGCCACCGCGGCGGCGGCTGCGTACCCGGCCTATCGCATGCTGAGCGCGGAGCGGCGGGCGCAGTTTCTCGAGGCCATTGCCGATGAACTGGATGCCCTCGGTGATGATTTTGTCGCGGTGGTCTGCCGCGAAACGGCGTTGCCCGCTGGCCGGATTCAAGGCGAGCGTGGACGCACCAGCGGCCAGATGCGCCTGTTTGCCAAAGTGCTGCGGCGTGGTGATTTCTACGGCGCACGGATCGACCGGGCATTGCCGGAGCGTCAACCGTTGCCGCGCCCGGATCTGCGTCAATACCGTATCGGCCTCGGGCCGGTGGCGGTGTTCGGTGCCAGCAACTTTCCGCTGGCGTTCTCTACCGCAGGCGGCGATACCGCATCGGCGCTGGCCGCCGGGTGCCCGGTGGTGTTCAAGGCCCACAGCGGTCACATGGCCACGGCTGAGCGGGTGGCTGACGCAATCATCCGCGCCGCCGAGAAAACCGGCATGCCGGCCGGCGTGTTCAACATGATCTATGGCGGGGGCGTCGGCGAGGCGCTGGTCAAGCATCCGGCGATTCAGGCTGTGGGCTTCACCGGTTCGCTCAAGGGCGGTCGGGCCTTGTGCGACATGGCCGCGGCCCGTGCGCAACCGATTCCGGTGTTCGCCGAGATGTCGAGCATCAACCCGGTGATCGTGTTGCCCCAGGCGTTGCAGGCGCGGGCCGACACCGTCGCGCGCGACCTCACGGCGTCGGTGGTTCAGGGCTGCGGCCAGTTCTGCACCAATCCCGGTCTGGTGATCGGCATTCGCTCAGCGTCGTTCAGCGCCTTTGTGCAGCAAGTGGCCGGGTTGATGGGTGACCAGCCGGCGCAAACCATGCTCAATGCCGGAACCTTGAGCAGCTACGGCCAGGGCTTGCAAAAACTGCTCGTGCATCCGGGGATCGAGCATCTGGCCGGGAACCCGCAGCAGGGCAATCAGGCGCAGCCGCAATTGTTCAGGGCCGATGTCAGCCTGCTGCTCGATGGCGATGAAGTGTTGCAAGAGGAAGTGTTCGGTCCGACCACGGTGGTGGTTGAAGTGGCGGATCATGCGCAACTGTTGGCCGCCTTGAATGGCCTGCACGGCCAGTTGACCGCCACCGTCATTGGCGAGCCGGAAGACTTCGAACAGTTTGCCGGACTGACGGCGTTGCTTGAGCAGAAGGTCGGACGCATCCTGCTCAATGGCTATCCGACGGGCGTGGAAGTCTGCGATTCGATGGTCCACGGCGGGCCTTACCCGGCAACGTCCGATGCGCGCGGTACATCGGTGGGCACACTGGCCATCGATCGTTTCCTGCGCCCGGTGTGCTTTCAGAACTACCCGGACAGTTTGCTGCCGGATGCGCTGAAGAACGGCAATCCGCTACGTATCCAGCGACTGGTGGATGGGCAGCCATCGCGTGAGGCGTTGTAACAGACAAGCACAATCCCTGTAGGAGCGAGCTTGCTCGCGATAGCGGAACATCAGTCAACATTTAAATCGACTGGACTGCCGCCATCGCGAGCAAGCTCGCTCCTACAGGGGAGGTGGTGCATGAGCTATCATTGCGTCTTTCCCATTCAAAGATTGATTGCCATGACTTCCCCAACCGACACCTTGCTCAATGCCCTCGAACACTGCGGAATGGTGGAAATCGACGGGCTGCATGCCTTCGAATTCGCCCTCGACGAGTTCGATAACCTGCACATTGAATGCATGGATGGCCGTGCGGCCAAACACTGGGAGTTCACCCCGGCGCAGATCCAGGCCGCGACCTTCGATACCTCGCTGCAAAGCTGGTTGATCACCGGTGACTCGGGTGAACACCGTTTGGTGTGCCTGGGCGATGTCGTCGGTGGCGACAACGATGATGACGACCAAGACGATGCGTAACCTCTGGCCACTATTGATGGCCGGCAGTATCGTAGCGATGGGGGTTCAGGCTGCATCCGCCGATGACTATCAACTGCTGGTGGGCTCCTACACCGCCGGTCAAAGCCAGGGCATCTACCGCCTGGCTTTCGACAGCAGCACCGGGCAGATCAATACCAGCCCTTTGCAAGTGATCAAAAGCGAAAACCCTTCGTGGCTGACCCTGTCGAAGGATCAGCGACACCTGTTCGTGGTCAACGAAAACGGCCCGGGCCAGACCGATCCGGTAGGGCGCGTCAGCAGTTTCGCGATCGATCCCAAGACCCATGCGCTGAGCCTGATCAGCCAGGTACAAAGCCTGGGCAACGAGCCCACCCATTCCAGCCTCAGCACCGATGGCAGCCATCTGTTTGTCAGCAATTACTCGGTGGCCGAGGACCCGGGCGGCACCCTCGCGGTATTGCCGGTGGCGGTCGATGGCAAGCTCAAACCGGTGGTGCAGATGAGCAGCCACCCGGCGAGCCGGGTCAATCCCGAGCGCCAGGCCTCGGCCCACGTGCATTCGACGATCCCGTCGCCGGATGGCCAATACGTGTTCGCAAACGACCTGGGCGCCGACAAGGTGTTTGCCTATCGCTTCGACCCCAAGGCCAACCCCGAACTACCATTGACTCCGGCGACCCCGGCATTCGTGCAACTGCCGCCCGGTAGCGGACCGCGTCATCTGCTGTTCAGCGCCGATGGCAAACACGCCTGGCTGACCATGGAAATGAGCGCCCAGGTGGCGGTGTTCGATTACCACGACGGCCAACTCAAGCAGACGCAGATGGTCGATCTGGCTGCCGGGCAACCGGTCTCGGACAAGGCTGCGGCGGCGTTGCATGCCTCGGCTGACGGCAAGTTCCTCTACGTCAGCAACCGTGGCACGGCCAATCAACTGTTGGTGTTTGCCATCGATCCGGCGACCGGCCACCTCAGTGAGCTGCAACGTCGGGCGGTGGAGGGCGATCATCCGCGGGAATTCAGCCTCGATCCGAGCGGCAGATTCCTGTTGATCGCCAACCAGAAGAGCAACCAGATTGTCGTCGTCGAACGCGATGCCAAGACTGGTCTGCTGGGCAAGACCGTGCAAAAACTGCCGATGGACGCCCCGAGCGATCTCAGGTTTCTGCTGCGTCAATAAGCCGCAGGCCCCGGTTGATGGGGCCTGCCTGCTTTTATCAATGGCGCTGATATCTGGTACTGCTACAAAGCATTTCAAGGCACGGACCCTCGAGGGTTAAGTTTGCTTCACGGCCCCACCGGGCAAGCAAGCCAACTGAATCCGAGGAATACCGCCATGAACTTCAACATCTTCTCTGTTATCGCCGCTTCCGCCATTTCTGCCACCGTTGCGCTGCCAGCCAGTGCCAACGTTGAAATCAGCGACAAAAAAGCCCACACCCAGAGCTACACCCAGAAGTACCTGCAACAGAGCGCCAACTTCTACGCCGCGCTGGATCACAAAACCCAAGCCTGAGCGTTTACCCCTGCCTTTATGCAGGAGCGAAGTCACTGATGATCGAAGACACTTGTGTTGAAAACCCGAGTGTCGGAAACGATCAGAGTGATGTCGCTCCTGCATAACGTATTTGCGACAGTATCATTTTGCCATTAATGTCGTGCTTGATATCACATCGCCATACGTTTAAATTGACGCTGATTTTTTGACTCCTCCTCACGGCAAGGATCGGCAGCATGGTGACGCGTCTGGCATTGGTTCTTCTGTTTCTCTATTCCACCCCCATTTTGTCGGCAGCCGAGCCTGTTCCGGGTGAGCCGGATGCTGCGCGCGAGCGCTTGATCAGTTTTATTGAAGACTGAAATAGTCTGGCTTAATGATCAATGAAGTTGATGGTTACTATGGATAACCCTGAGTGGTTATCCAGGCTTTTTTGATCGATTCTGTGGGCATTGAAACATGCCTGCGGAGAACATCATGGCCAGCACAATTCTCACTTCTGCCAAACATGGCGCCTATGTGGCGATCGGTCTTTACCTGGCCATGGTGCTGGTTGTCAGCCTTTCAGCTCAGGCTGAACTCGCAGGGGGCGCCGGCGCATGAAAGGGCACAGACTTTGGGTCATTGCCTTCCTGGCGTTCATGACCAACGGATCCTCCCTGCTGGGGATCGGACAGGGCTCGGCAGGCTCGGTGGCACGGGCCATCGAAGCCAACCACAACATTGCCCGCAGCATCGAAAGCGCCAGTGCCCAGGGGATGTTGGCCGGCAATCCACCGATCAGGAATGAAGGCGTGGTTTTCGGGCCGTTCCAGGTCGATTGCTCGGCGATCGGGATGTGTGAGGTGTTGGCCTGAAGCCTGCTGTCGATGAGGGCTTTTGTGGCGAGGGGGCTTACTTGCGCATCACACCGGTAAACAAGTCCGACTCCAGAAACCGCTGCAACCAATCCTGCAAACGCCGATACGGTGTCTGCGCGAACCAGTCGCGGTCGACATGGGCGAACTGGCGCACGAAGGGCATCAAGGCCACATCGGCCAGGCTTGGATGGCTGGCCAGCAAGTAGTCGCGTCCCTCCAGCAACTCATCCAGCCTTTGCAGAAATACCTCACCTTCGGCGCGATAAACCTCCATCGGCTGCTCGGGATAACGCTCGGCGTACTTGTAGCGATTCAAGTGCACCTTGAACACCAGATCGTTCTGTTCGATCAGCGGGGCGATTTGCGCCGCTGCCACAGGATCATCCTTGAGCAGCCAGTCCTGCGGATCATCCTGTGCCAGGGCCCAGCGCATGATGTCGAGGCTTTCGTCGATCACCTGGCCATCGGCGCTCAGTACCGGCACCGTGCCTTTGCCCGACAGCGCGAGCATTTCGGCGGGCTTGGCCTTCAGGCTGACTTCGACAATGTCCACGGCCACTCCCGAGTAGCGCAGGGCCATGCGTGCACGCATGGCGTACGGGCAGCGGCGGAAGGAATACAGTGTGTTCATTTCACCTCCAGGGTGCTCAGGCCATTGCCCTGGCGACGGACCTGGATCTGCACCGGAATCCGTTCATGCATTTCCTGTACGTGGGAAATCACCGCGACCTTGCGGCCCTGGGCCTGCAAGCCGTCGAGGGCGTCCATGGCCAGTTGCAGGGATTCCGGATCGAGGCTGCCAAAACCTTCGTCGATGAACAGCGATTCGATTTTCAGCGTGCTCGACGCCATCGACGCCAGACCAAGGGCCAGTGCCAGCGACACCAGGAAGGTCTCGCCACCGGACAGCGAATGCACCGAACGCAGTTCGTCGCCCATTTCAGTGTCCATCACCAGCAAGCCGAGCATGCTGCCGCCGCGCTTGAGGCGATAGCGGCGCACCAGTTGGCGCAATTGCACGTTGGCGTGATGCACCAGCAGGTCGAGGTTGTAGGCCTGGGCTATCTTGCGGAAGGTGTCGCCGGTGGCGGAGCCGATCAACGCATTCAAGCGTGCCCAGCGTTGATACTCGCTGTAAGCGTCGGCAATCTGCTGCGCCAGGGCCTGATTGGCGTTCTGCCGGCGCTGGTCCTCGGCCTGCTCGGCGCGCAGTTCGGCGCAGTGTTGCTCGTTGGTGGCGGACAGGTTTTGCAGGTCGACCAGTGCGGCGGTCAGTTGCTCGGCGTCGAGGTTGCCGTTGTGTTGCGCCTGATGATCGAGCAGGCGCTTGTCGCGCTCCTGCACCAGGACGCGGGCCTGTTCGATGGCTTTTTCGCTGTGCTGCAAGCGCTGGCGCAGTTCGCTGACCTGGGTGTCGTCGACGCGCAGCAGGTCTTCGAGGCCACCGTCATCCAGCTCGGGATGACGGGCACGCCAGTCGCCAATCTTGCCGGCGAGCTCGCGTTCTTCGCCTTCCAGAGCGTGCAAGCGCTCCTGCTGGGCCTTGAGTTCGGCGGTGATTTGCACTGACTGCGTGAGGACACTTTGCAGCACCTGCGCGGTACTGGTTTCGGCGCTGCGCGCCTGTTCCACGGCCTGTTCCAGTTGCTGCTGCCAATGCTCGGCGCTGCTGTGTTCGCCGAGTAATTGCCCGAGTGTCTGCTGGCTCGCCTGTTGCTGCTCGGCCAGCCCGGTGAACTGCTGTTCGGCGGCCTGCAATTGCTGCACGCGGCTTTGCTGGCGATCCTGTTCCTTCTCCAGGTTTTGCTGGCGCTGTTGCTGCTCGGCCAGTTCTTCCTTTTGTTGTTCCAGTTGCGCCAGGCGCTCGGCGATCTGCCGGTCGAGCTGCATGAAGGTCGCGGCCGGTTCGACGCGCAGCGCTTGCAGGGTTTCAGCTGGTAGCAGATTGGCGAATGCGCTGAGCTCTTCGTCCAGGCGCTGACGGTCGTTGCCCAGCTCGCGTTGCTGGTTGCCCAGGTGCTGGGTCGCTTGCTGGTGCGCGGTTTCGGCATGGCGCAGTTGCTGGGTCAGGCGTGCGGCATCCTGTTGCAGGGTGAGTAGCGCGCTCTGCCGTTGCTCGTCCTGGCTGATGCTCTGGTTGAGCTGGCTGTTTTGCTGGGTGAGCCAGGCGTCGCGTTTGACGGCGTCCTGATTCAGCAGTTGGGCAGCCAGCGGATGCGCTTCCAGACTTGGGGCGAGGGCTTGCTGTTGGGTCGCCAGATGCTCCTGCTGTTGCAGCAGTTCCTTTTGCTGGGCGATCAACCCGCCGACTTCGGCACGCAGGTCGGTGAGTTTTTCCTTGAGCAGGTCAACGGCCTTCTGGGCGTTGGCCTGTTCGCTTTCATCAAAACGGCCGAGGCTCTGCAGCAGGGCTTCCGGCTGATGATACGGATGCTCGTTGCTGCCGCACACCGGACATGGCTGGTCATCCTGCAATTGCGCGCGCAGCTCTTCGACACTGGCACTGCGCGCCAGACGCTGACGCTCCAGCAGTTCGCGAGTGACGTTGAGGGTCTGTTCGGCAACGCTCAGATCAGCCTTGGCCTTGACCCCGTCCTGGGTCAGGCGTTCACGTTCCTGCTGCGCGGTGAGCTGGCGTTGCTGCAGCTCGGCGCCGCGCTGGTCCAGGTCCTGCTGGCTGGCCCACAAGCGTGCAAGGTCTTCGACGGCGCGCAGTTGTTTGCGGTTGTCCTGCAACAGACTGCCGAGAATGCCGATCTGCTCGGCGACGGCATCCGGTTCGGCGCCGGCCTCCTTGAACAGCACCTCCAGTTGCTGCTTCTGTGCGCTGAGCGTTTGTTCGGCGCTCGTGGCGTTTTGCTCGAGGCTGGCCAGTTCGGCCTGGCCCTGATTCAACCGGTTACCGATCAACATCAACTGTTGCAGGCGATCGCGGTAGGCATTCCAGGCATCGCTCAACGGTGCCAGATGAGTGCTTTGCTCCAGCTCGGTGGCAATGCGCTGCAAGTCCCCGGCGCCACGGGTTTGCTGATCGAGTAAGGTCTGAATCGTGCTCTGGCCCTGGCCGCAGGCCTGCTCGGCATTTTGCTTTGCCTCGGCACTGAGGGCGGTGTCCTTGGCGAGGCGGGCGAGGGTGCTTTGCGCTTCGAAGGCCTGGCGCAGTAACGGCGCGCTGGCGGTTTGCCGTTGTTGCGCTTCGTTCAACGCGATCCGGGCGTCGCTAAGCTGTTGCTCGAGCTGCGTCTGACGCTCGCCGAGTTCGCCATGTTGCTGCGCATGCAAGGCAATGTGCGCCGCCAACGGCGTCAGCAGTCCGTCGACCTCGGCTTTACGGGCGAACTGGTGCCGTTGCGGGCCCAACTGTTCGAGGCGGGTGAGCCTCAAGCGCTCGCTGGTCAGGGCTTCCCAGTGAGTCTGGGCCGATAGCAGTTGTTCGCTGGCGGCCAGATGCTCGTCCTGCAAGCGACGCAGGTCCTTGAGCCAGGTGTCCTGCAGTTCAAGCTGCTTGAGTTGAGCCTGTCGGGCCTTGAGTTGCTGCTGAGCTTCGTTGAAACGCTGATCCAGTTCCGCGCGGGCTTCGGGCGCCAGCGGCGTCACGCCGCTGGCCTGATCCTGCAGCAGTTTGTGGGCCTCGCGGGCTTCCTTGGTCTTGTCGAAGGCCCGACGGCCGAGGCGGGTGTAGAGCGCGGTGTCGGTGAGTTTTTCCAGCAATTCGCTGCGGTCGTTGTCGTCGGCCTTGAGGAAGGCGCTGAACTCGCTTTGCGCCAACATCACCGCGCGGGTGAACTGTTCGAAATTCAGGCCCAGCGCGGCTTCGAGCTGAGTCTTGTATTCGCCTTTCTGGCTGGCGAGCAATTGATCCTGATCGATGTCACGCAAGCTCTGGCGGCTGGCCTGTAGCTTGCCGCCTGCCTTGTCCCGAGCGCGATTGGCTTCCCAGCGGGCGCGGTAACGGCGGCCGTCGACACCGACGAAATCCACTTCCGCATAGCCTTCACCCGTGCCGCGACGCAGCAGGGTTCGCGGGTCACCGGTACCGATCTCGCCGTCGGCGTCCGGCACCTTGGCGTCACGGCCGGTGTTGTTCAGGCGCGGTACGGCGCCAAACAGCGCCAGGCACAAGGCATCGAGCAAGGTGCTTTTGCCAGCGCCGGTGGGGCCGGTGATGGCGAACAGTCCGGCACTGGCCAAGGGTTCGGCGGTGAAGTCGATTTCAAACGGCCCGGCCAGGGAGGCGAGGTTTTTCAGGCGGATCGCGAGGATTTTCATGGCTGTTCGCTCTCCATCTGCACGTCCTGCAACAGCTCGGCAAAGTCCTTGAGGGTCTGCTCGTCGACCTCGCTGCCGTAGTTGTCCTGCCAGGCGCGGCTGAACAGTTCCTGAGGCGTGAGCTGGTCCAGTTCGATCAGCGTGCTGCCTTCGTCGGCACCGTCACGGCCGCCGTTGCCGGCGTACTCGGCGGCGATGCGCACCAGGCGCACGGCCTTGCCTTGCAGGGCGGTTTCCACTTGATTGCGCAGGTCGGGCTGCGGCTCGTCGAGGCGCGCCCGCACCTCCAGCCATGGCTGGCGCTGGATGTCGGCCAACAGGTCGATGTTCGGCAGGTCCGCCAGTTGCAGCAGGATCTCGCTCAATGGCGCCGGGCCGATACGTTGCAGGTTGACCGCGCGGGGGATCAGTTTCGGTTCGACGCTGACCAGGGTTTCGCCGTCGAGCTTGATGTCGAGAATCTGGTGCTGATAGCCGATCTCGGAGAACGACAGCGGAATCGGCGAGCCGCTGTAGCGGATGCGCTCCTCGCCGTTGACCTTCTGCGGCTTGTGCAAATGACCGAGGGCAACGTAACTGATGCTCGGCCCGAACAGGCTGGCAGGCAGGGCTTCGGCGTTGCCGATGATCAGGCTGCGCTCGGAGTCTTCCGACACCGAGCCGCCGGCCATGTGCGCGTGGCTGATGGCGATCAGTGCCTGGCCCGGTTGGCGCTTGGCGTTGGCCGCTTCGATCAGCCACTCGTGCACCTGACCGATCCCGCGCAAATAGTTGTCGCCCAAGTGCGCGCCGGTGACTTCCGCCGGGCGTAGAAACGGCAGCGCCAGGCACCAGCCGGCGACATCACCACTGGCATCCGGCAAGGGCAGCAACAGGCGTTCGGCATCCAGTTGCCCGTCGTCGAGCCACAACACGCGACCGAGCGCATGAGTGCGCAAGCGGCGCATCAAGGGCGCGGGCAGTTCGATCCGCGAGCCGGAATCGTGGTTGCCGGCGATCATCACGATGGTCAGCGATGGCTGCTGTTCGTGGGCGCTGACGATGAAGTCGTAGAGGCGTTCCTGGGCTTTGACCGGCGGATTGACCGTGTCGAAGATATCGCCAGCGATCAACAGCACATCCGGTTGATCCAGTTTCAACTGGCGCAACAGCCAGTCGAGAAAACAGCCATGTTCGAAATCGCGATCCTGGCCGTGCAGGTTCTGCCCGAGGTGCCAGTCGGAGGTGTGAAACAAGCGCAAGGCGGACTCCGCTACAAAATGGGTAATGGCCGCGGGAAAAATGATGGCGGCGAAAGGGCAGAGAGTTTACTGGCAAAAGGTCGGGAATGCAGAAGGCAAAAAAAACAGCCTGCGACATCTCCTACAGGATATGCGCATACCCAATGTAGGAACTGCCGCAGGCTGCGATCTTTCGAACCTGTTGTTGGTAGAGGGGGGCGCCTGGTCAAGATACATTGGCCTTCGGGACGTCTGCTGTTGAGAGTGACACAAGACCTCTCTGCGACGATCAGGGCCGGCATGCTGTTCGAAAGTCATTTTCAAATGTGGGCAGGCGCCGTGTTTACGGTCATCGCCCATCCGCCGGGTGCTGTTGCGCATCATCAGGGAGTGGTGCGCTGCCCATCGGGCCGATTATTCAAGGAAGTGTCATGACTCAACGGTTACTTCAACTTGATCAAGTGTCTTTCAACCTGCCCGGCGGGCGCGTTCAGTTCGATCACTTGAACCACACCTTCAGTACCAGGGCCACGGGCATCGTGGGCGCCAATGGCTGTGGCAAGTCCTTGCTTGGCCGGCTCCTGACAGGGGAGCAACTGCCCACCAGCGGCATCGTCCGCCGCGAAGGGCGAGTTTACGCCGTCGCGCAATTACTGGAACCCGAGCGCTATCCCAGCGTCGCCGCACTGGCCGGTGTCGACCATATTCTGGCGGCGCTTGCGCGCATTGCCCAAGGCAGCGTCGACGATGACGACCATGCGCTGGCAGTCGATCATTGGGATTGCGCCACACGCCTTGAGGCGCAACTGCAGCAGATCGGCCTCGGTCACTTGAATGCCGACACGCGCACCGACGCACTCAGTGGTGGCGAGCGGCAACGGGTGGCGCTGCTGGGGGCGTGGCTATCGAGGGCCGACTGGCTCATTCTGGATGAGCCCAGCAACCACCTGGATATTGATCAGCAGCACAAGCTCGCGCAGCAGATCGAGCGCTGGCCCAATGGCCTGGTGTTGATCAGCCACGACCGTAGCCTTCTGGAACACGTCAACGAAATTGTCGAGCTTTCACCCAAGGGGCTGGCGGTTTATGGCGGCAACTACAGTCAGTATGCGGCGGCACGCGAGCAGGAGCAGCAGTCGTTCCAGTCTGCATTGCAAGGGGAGCGGGCGCAAGCCAAGCGTGAGCAACGTGAGATGGTCGTGCAGATGGAGCGTCAGCAACGGCGTAATGCCCGCGGTGACCGTCAGGCTCGAGAGGGTAGCCAGACCAAACTCATCACCAATGCCCAGAAAGAGCGCAGCGAAAACAGTCAGGGAAGATTGCGCCTCAATCAACAGGTGGCCCGGGAACAGCAGCAACAACGGATCGCCGAGGCCCGTGCGCGGTGTGCACCGGACATTCAACGCATGATGTTGTCTCCGGAAAGCGTAGTGCCCAATGGCAAGCTGATTGTGCAGCTCAACGACCTCATCCTCCCGTTCGGTTACGCGGCACCGATCAATCTGACGTTGACGGGGCCTATGCGCATGGCAATCCTGGGCGCCAATGGCAGCGGCAAGTCGACCCTGTTGCGAGTGATCGCCGGCCAACTGCGGGTGCGTGAAGGCGAACTCATCCGCAGTTGCCATGTCGGCTGGCTGGATCAACACGCCGGATTGCAGTATCCCGAACGCACGGCGGTGCAATGGCTCTACGAGAGCAATCCTGAGTTACCCGAAGCCGAGGCACGAACCCGCTTGGCGCAGATGGGGATTGATGCTGACCGTGCGATGCTCAAGACCTGCCAGTTGAGTGGCGGCGAACGTCTGAAAATAGCGCTCGCTGCGCTGTTGTATGCACGGCGGCCACCGCAATTGCTGTTGCTGGACGAACCAGACAACCATTTGGACTTGCCCAGTCGAATCGCGCTGGAGCAAATGCTCAATCAGTATCAAGGGGCATTGATCGTGGTCTCTCACGACAGTACTTTTTTACAAACCATTCATCTGGACACTGAGTTCTATCTCGATAGCGAGAGGTCGGTGTCCGGAGCTTGATGATGACGGGCTGCGCTTTGTCGCATGCGTTCGCGTTGGGTCCTTTGAAATCGTGTTCAGTCGGTAGGAAAACTTGCGACCGCCTGTCCCTACTGTCAGATCTGTCAGTAGGCGTACCAGCGAGCGGGGTTTTTAATGGATTCGAGCATGGAGCCTTACGGTGCAATCGACAGGATGTGCCTTTCAACAGAAGGGAGGCGAGGTAGGTCGTGCGGTGCCTGAAGTGGTTAGGGCGTTACATGTGATTCGAAGATTATCGAAGCTACCTTAATGGAGAAACACTATGTCACAGGATCGCCCGAACGCTATCAGTAGAAGTAACAATCCGAAACATGGCCACGTTTTTTCCCCCTCTTCACGGGCTCATTTCGAATGGCTCGCGGGGCGACTGGACGAAGGGGCCTTGAATCAACGCGAGTCCGGAAAATTTTTTCCGCTCACCTCCGGCGGAGTGGTAGATGCTTTTGCAAAAGATGATGTAGCCAACGTCCCACCACCTCCGGATGGAAAAATTGCCAGTGCGGATCAACTGACCGGCGCATTATTGGATGAACCAGGAAGTCACTGGCAAAAACATGATGTGAGAGGTGGCGAAACGCTGGATATTTCCTGGCATTTCAGCGCGAAGCACGCTACTCGGCGCTGGAACTATTTCATGACGAAGGCAGATTGGGATCCTGACGAGGTCTTGTCGCGCAGCCAGTTTGAAGATGTACCGTTTTACACAGCGCAAATCAACCTGCAACCGCATTGGGCCCATGGCGAGCAAATGTTGCCCACTTCACCCACCACGCATGCCGTCCCACTGCCGAAACGGGATGGGTACCAGGTCTGTCTGGCGGTTTGGGAAGTTGCCAACACTTCGATGGCTTTTTACCAAGTGATTGATCTGAACTTTCTGCCACCGGATGGCGGGGGTGAACTTCCCGATACACCGACCGGACTGGCCGCAGTCAAGGTCACTGACAAGCAGGTACTGTTGCAATGGAATGCAGCAACCGGCCCGTTTCCGATCGCTTCCTACCGCATTTTGCGTAACGGAAGCTTTTTGGTTCATGTGGACACTCCGAATCTTGCTTTTGCAGATAACGGCGTGGCGCCTGAAACCCAGTACAACTATGCCATCAGCGCAGTCGATGATAACGGCAATGTCTCGGCGTCGAGCCGGCCAATTCAAGTGCACACCTTGCCAGAAGGTGGAGAGGGACCTACCGCACCGACGAACCTGCACAGCATGAGCCAGACTGCGCAAAGCATCAGCCTGATGTGGGGTGCCTCCGCCAGCAGTGCGCCAATAATGGATTACCTGATCGAACGGGACGGCATTCACATCAAATCCGTGAGCGCCGCTCAGACCTCGTTTGACGACTCTGACCTCTCACCCGACACCCAATACCGTTACGCGGTGAAAGCTCGCGACCTGAACAACAAGCTTTCGTTGTCCAGTAACGTCCTGAGCGTCAGAACTCTGGGTGGCGGGGGCGAGTATCCGGCGTGGAAGCTGGGTACTGTGTATGCGAAAAATCACGTGGTGGGCCACGTCGGACAGAACTGGTCCTGCATTCAGGCACATACGGCACACGTAGAGGAGTGGGCGCCTGGAGAGGGCGACAATGTGCTTTGGAAAGTACACGCCTGACCTGTTGACGGGTTCATTGTGAATGGCTGAAAGGCGTTAAAGATCGCAGCCTGCGGCAGCTCCTACACGGCGGATAACCTGTAGGAGCTGCCGCAGGCTGCGATCTTTTGATTTTACTTCGGATAAAGCGGCGGCAACCCACTATCACCCACCGGATCCTGCACCCGTTCGGCAATCGGGATCGCCTTGATCACCCGCCACAACTCGTCACCTTGCCAGTACTGGCCGGTTTCGCTGTACAGCGCGCCGTTCAGGCCGTCGAGGGCGTTGGACAGCGGCACGAAGCGGGCGGCCATGTCGGCCAGGGTTTCCGGTTGTTGCCGGGCCCAGGCGTCGAGGGCCTGGCGGGTGGCGTGGGAGTCGTTGGCCTGGCAGGCGCGCTTGAGGTCGTCGAGTACGGTGCGCGGGCTCGGGCCGGTTTGAGCGGCGCGCGCCACCGCCGGTTGCCAGCGGCCACGCCACCAGAGGCCGAAGCCGAGCAGGGTGGTGCAGGCCAGAATCAAGGTGCTGAGCTTCCAGCGCCAGAGCGTTTCGCTGTCGGCGCTGGCATCGACCGGTGAGGCGCTGGCCGGGGTGTCGACCACCAGGCTCGGATTGGCCGCCACGTGCAAGGTGCGCGCGGGCAGGCTGCTGTGTTCCAGATGGTCTTCGAAGGTGTTCCACCAGACCACATCGACAGTGGGCAGCTCGATGGCGCCGGTCCTTGTCGGCACCAGGGCCTCGCGGTCTTCACGGCTGCCGACCAGGCCGCGTTCGCTGTTCTGGTTGCCGAGCACCGGTTGATCCGGATAGCGGCGCAAGCCGCCGACATCGGTGCCGGGCAGCGGTGGCAGTTGGGTGCTGGACAAGCCTTCGGCCTCCACCGTCAGACTGCGGGTCAGTGAATCGCCGACCTGGGTGTGATCCGGCTCCGGGTTCCAGCTCTCGCTCAGGCTCAGGCTGCGTGCGGGCAGCCAGGGTGCGTCGGCCGGATAGGTGATGGGTTTGGCCTTGACCGTCAACAGCAATTCGGTCGAGGTGACGGGCATCAGCTTGCCGGATTTCGGCCCTTGGGTGGCGTCCTGTGTCGGTTGCGCATCGACCAGCGCGGCGTTGAAGACCTGCGCCGGAATGATCAGTTCGCCGCTGTGTTGCGGGTAGATCGCATAGCGCATTTCGATCACGCCGTGGCGCTGACCATCGATGTCTTTTTCGTAGGTGCGTGAGTCGCCCAATTGTTCGATACGTGCGTCAGGTATCTGCAAGGGTGGCAGGCTGCTGTCGTCGTACAGCGACACCGAATGGTAGATACGCAGGGTCAGGACCGCCTGGGCCTGTACGTAAACACTGGTTTGATCGAGGCTGGCATCGATGAACACCGGGGCCCGTTTGTTCGGGTTGTCCGGTGTCTCGCTCTCGACTACTTGCAGGGCGATCGGCTGGCTCTGCAGTTCGCCCAGTTGCAGTGCCGGTATCACCACGCTGCCGTTTTGCCGGGGCAGGAGGGTGACGATCCAGCGCGTGGCGGCCTGGTTTTCGCCGCTTAAGGTGTTCAACTGGTTGACCTGGCGTGTGCCGCGCACTTCGAACAACGGCTCCAGCGGTGCCAGGTCGGGTTTGCCGAACTGGGTGACATCGGTGGATTCCAGGGTCAGCTCGACCGTCTCGCCTGAGCTGAGGCGACTGCGGTCCACACTGGCGACCAGCTCTGCTGCCTGCGCCTGGGCGGTGCAGAACAACAGGCCATGCAACAGCGCGAGCAATAAAACGGTGAAGCGGGTCATCGAGTTTCTTCCTGATCCTGATGTTGTTGCTGTTCGTACCAGAATTTGCGCCTGAGCAGTTCACCAGGGTCATCCGGAATCTGCCGCAGCCACTGCTCCAGTGCCTGGCGCTGTTCACCTTCGATGCCGTCGGTGGCCGGGCGCAAGGGTGGTGTGGTGTGTTGTTCGTCACCCAGTTCGCTGCCTGGTACTTCGTTGGTCCCCGGTTTCGGCGGTGTGGTGGGCGGTTGTTGCTCACCCGGGCTGGGCGGTTGCCCATCGTCGCTGCTCGAGGGTTGGGCAGCAGCACCGGGCGGTGGTTCCTGCGATTCGGCTTCGGGCCGGGCGTTGCTGGCTGCGTCTGGCTCAGGAGCGGGTGGAGTGTTTTTCTCCTTGAGCAGACGTTCCACCAGCGCCTTGTTGGTCAGTGCCGGACGCAAATCAGGTTGACGTTCCAGTGCCTGTTCATAAGCGTCCAGGGCGGCCTCCAGCTCACCACTTTTGGCCAGGGCGTTGCCCCGATTGTAGTGGGCATGGGCATCGTTGCCTTCAGAGAACCGCTCGGCGGCGCCGGCGTAGTCTCCGGCTTCATAGAGCGCCACGCCTTGCCACTGATGGTCTTCGAAGCGCCGGGCGGCCTCGGCCGGACGCTTGTGCTTGATCAATTGCACGCCTTGTTGATCAGGACGCAGCCACAGGTCAGCGAAGTCGAAGGCATAGCTGGATTGCGGTAGCGCGAATAGCAGCGGCAGACACAGCAACCAACCACGACGTCCTGCGCAGGCCGCGAGCAGCAACAGTGGCAGCAGCAGCCAGTAACCCTGGTCGGCCCAGGTATCGAGGCGCAAGGTCTGACCGTCGTTGCGCAAATTGCGTGGACCGTCGAGCAGGCCAAGGGCGTGCAGGTCGCTATCGTCCAGGCGCGCCTGGCGATAGCGCCCATCCAGGTCGTTGGCAAAACCTTTCAGGCCGGGCTCGTCGAGGCGCGGCACGAGAATGGCGCCTTGTTCATCCTTGAGGAAGCTGCCGTCCTCCTGGGTGATCGGCGAGCCTTCGGCGGTGCCGATGCCGAGCATCAGGAACTGAGTCGATTTGCCGTTCAGCGCGCGACGGATGCCCAGCCGCTCTGGTTCGGTCAGGGACGAACCAATCAGCAGGATCCGGCCGTCGCCCAAAGCCGCCTGTTCGAGCAGCGCCAGGGCCTTGAGCACCGCAAGATCGGCGCGATGACCGGGTTCAGGCATCAACGACGGTTTCAGTGCATCCAACAGGTTGCGGCTGGTGGAAAGATCATCTGACAGCGGTACCAGCGTGTGGGCACTGCCGGCGTAGACGACGATGGCGGTTTGCGCGTCGCTGCGGATCTGCAGCAGGTCAAGCAGCTTGCGTCGTGCCTGTTCGAGTCGGTTGGGCGTGACGTCGGTGGCGAGCATTTCCGGGGTCAGTTCAAGAACCACCACCAACGGGTCCGCGGGTTTCTGGCTGGTTTGCTCGACGCGTTCCCAACCCGGGCCCAACAGCGCGAGCACGGTCAACAGCCACGCCACGCCGAGCGCGACCCAGGGCAGTTTACTGTCGCGACCACTGCCACCGCTGAGCAGTGCCGTGTGAAAGGCCGGCGGCAGGATCATCTGCCAGCGCCCGGCGCGCTTCTTGCGGTGCCAGAGCTGCCAGAGCAACCAGCCAAGCACCGGCAGCAACAGTAGCCACCAGGGCCGGAACCAGTAGGGCCACAGCGCACTCATCGGCGCCTCCGCAGACGCAGGCGTTTAAGACGCTGGCGCCAGTCGGGCAGCAATTGCGTTTGCAAATACAGATCCTTGGTAAACAGGCGTTGCAACGGATTGTCCGGCCAGAGTACGGGAACCACCAGCAGTATGCTCAAGCACAGCGCCAAGGCGAGCGGCCAGTGATACAACGCTTGAGTCGGACGGGCCTGGGTGGGTTGTTGGGCCACGGGCTCCAGTTGGTCAAGGGTGTCCTTGATCGATTGCAGTTCCTTGCCATCGTGGGCGCGGAAATACTGGCCGCCGGTGGCTTTGGCGATGGCTTTCAGGGACGGCTCGTCGAGGTCCAGGCTCGGATTGACACCGAGGAACCCCACGGAGCCACTTTGTTCCGGATCGGCACCGATGCCGATCGGGTAGATTTTCACACCTTCTTGGGCCGCCAGTCGGGCGGCGGTGAGCGGATCGATTTCACCGCCATTGTTGGCGCCGTCGGTGACCAGTATCAGCACGCGGCTTGTTGCCGGACGCAAACGCAGGCGTTTGAGGGCCAGACCGATAGCATCGCCGATGGCGGTGTTTTTGCCGGCAATGCCGATGCGCGCGTCGTCGAGCCAGACGCGTACGGTGTGGCGGTCGAAGGTCAGCGGTGCCTGCAGGTAGGCCCGGCTGCCAAACAGGATCAGGCCGACGCGGTCACCTTCGCGACTTTCGAGGAAGTCGCCGAGCAGGTGCTGGACCAACGACAGTCGACTCACATCTTCGTCCTGCCACTGCATGTCAGGGAAATCCATGGAGCCGGAAACGTCCACCGCGACCAGCAGATCGCGACCGCTGGCGGCGATCGGCAAAGGTTCGCCGAGCCACTGCGGGCGCGCCGCCGCGACCAGCAGTAACAGCCACAGCAAAATGAACGGCGTCTGTTGGCGCCATGCCGGCAGGTTGGCCCGGGCGCGACGCCCGGCGAGGCCTTCGAGATCGCTCAGGAAGCTGACCTTGAGTGCCGGTTCGCCACTGTCGGCCACCGGCAATACGATGCGCATCAGCCACGGCAGCGGCAGAAGGGCAAAAATCCACGGCCAGGCAAATTCAAACATGCTTGCGAATCCATGTGTCGACGGCCTGGGTCAGGCCGGCGATCGCCTTGTCGTCGAGCTTGCATTCGGGTTTGTAGGCGCCTTCCACAAGCACCATCCAGCGAGTCAGCCCGGCCGCCGGGCAGCGGTTGTCGAGGAACGCCAGCCATTTGCGGCCGTTGAGGGTGTGGCTCTGGCTGTAGGGGTAATGGTTGCGGCACAGGCGTTTGAGCAAACCGTTGAGTTGCTGCAGCCAGGCACCGGCCGGTGCTCCGTCATACGGCTTGGGCATCAGCGCCAGTTCGGCCAGTGCAGCCAGGCGAACCGGGTCCAGCGGCTGTTCGGCGCGCACCACGGGGCGTTTACGAGGAATGAAATGCCGCAGCTTCCACAGCCCGAAACCGGCTAGCGGCAGCACTAACAGCAGTAACCACCAGCCCGGCGCAGGCGGCCAAAAGTCGATCGGCGGGGGAGAAATCAGCGGTTGCAGTTGTTCCAGTCCGCTCATCGACCTTTCCCCGGCTTCTGTGGGTTCAGGTACTCGCGCAGTTGTTCGACCATTTCGCTCTGGGTACTCAGGGGCATCAGCAAGACGCGCAGTTTCTGCGCGAGCAGCTCCCAGCGAGCGATGCGCGCTTCGGCCTGGGCCCGGTAAGTCTGGCGCAGGTCGAAATTCAGCGTATCGAGTTCCAGTTGCGCTCCGCGCTCGGCGAAACGCAAAAGTCCCGCGGCGGGCAGGGCATGATCCAGCGGGTCGGACACCGGCAGCAGCAACAGGTCGCAATGACGCGATAACAGGCTCAGCTGTTGCTCGGCGCTTTCCGATAGCGCGCGTTCATCACAAATCACAATGACAAGGCTGCCCGGGCGGGACACTTCCCGGGCGCGGCGCAGGGCGATACCAAAGGCATCACGGTCCGGCTCGCTTTCGCTGTTCAGCGACTGATTGACCCGCACCAGCCGGTTGAGCAGTTGCAGCAGACTTTGCTTGCTGCGCCGAGGCTTGATTTCGTAGTGCTGATTGTCGCCATAGACCAGCCCGCCGACCCGGTCGTTATGCCCCAGGGCTGCCCAACCGATCAGGCTCGCGGCCTGTGCGGCGAGCACTGACTTGAACATCAGGCCCGAGCCAAAAAACAGACGACGGCTTTGCTCGACCATGATGAAAATCGGCCGCTCACGTTCTTCGTGGAACAGCTTGGTGTGAGGCTCCTGGGTGCGTGCGGTCACGCGCCAGTCAATGGTGCGCACATCGTCGCCGGCCTGATAGACCCGCACTTGATCGAAGTCGACGCCACGGCCGCGCAATTTGGAGTGGTGCAGGCCGATCAGCGGGCTGCGTTGGCTCGGCGTGGAAAACAGCTGCACTTCGCGCACGCGATGGCGCATCTCGATCAGGTCGGCGAGGCTGACACGGATGCCCGGCTCGGGCGGCAGGCTGGCGTTCATCGGGGTCAAGCGACGGCTACGACGTCGAGAATCCGCTGGACCACCCGGTCCTGGTCGATGCCAGCGGCTTCAGCTTCAAAGGAAAGGATGATGCGATGGCGCAGCACGTCGAACAGCACGGCCTGGATATCTTCCGGGCTGACGAAGTCGCGCCCGGCCAGCCAGGCGTGGGCGCGGGCGCAGCGGTCCAGGGCAATCGAACCGCGCGGGCTGGCACCGTAGGCGATCCACTCGGCCATCTCCGGATCGAACTTGGCCGGGGTGCGGGTGGCGATGACCAACTGCACCAGGTATTCCTCCACGGCGTCGGCCATGTACAAGCCGAGGATTTCCTTGCGCGCGGCGAAGATCGTCTGCTGGGTAACCCGCCGCTCAGGCTTGGCTTCGCCGTTCAGGGCTTCGCCACGGGCCTGTTGCAGGATCTTGCGTTCAACCGTCGCGTCCGGGAAACCGATCTTCACGTGCATCAGGAAGCGGTCGAGCTGGGCTTCGGGCAGCGGGTAGGTGCCTTCCTGCTCGATAGGGTTCTGCGTGGCCATCACCAGGAACAGTGGCGACAGCTCATAGGTGCTGCGCCCGACACTGACTTGCCGCTCGCCCATGGCTTCGAGCAGCGCCGACTGGACCTTGGCCGGGGCACGGTTGATTTCGTCCGCCAATACCAGGTTGTGGAAGATCGGGCCTTGCTGGAACACGAAGCTGCCGGTTTCCGGGCGGTAGATTTCCGTACCGGTAATGTCGGCTGGCAACAGGTCAGGGGTGAACTGGATGCGGTGGAACTGAGCTTCGATGCCTTCGGCGAGTTCTTTGATGGCCTTGGTCTTGGCCAGGCCAGGAGCGCCCTCGACCAGCATGTGGCCGTCAGCGAGCAGGGCGATGAGCAAGCGCTCGATGAGTTTTTCCTGGCCGAGAATCTGCGTTGAAAGAAAGGTTCGCAGCGCGAGTAGCGCTTCACGATGTTCCATCGATGACTGTTCCTGCAAAAGGGTGGCCGAGGACGTTCGAAATACGCCAGGGCTGGGGGCGTTACTTTAATCCATCGCGGGGGGCGGCGACTAACGGCATTTTGCGCAAAGTGCGGGAAATGATTGGGGTAATTGCTGGATTTTTGTAGCAGGGGAGTGATTGGGTGGCTGTGCCGGCCCCATCGCGAGCAGGCTCACTCCTACATTGACGGTGTACGACGATCAATTGCAGGAGCGAGCCTGCTCGCGATGAGGCCGGAACAGGCGCTGATATTCAGAGCTGGCTGATATAGGTGCCAGTGCCTTTAAGAATGTTCTGCAAGGTCTCTTCCACTTCGGCCAGGTCCGTCATGTCGGCATCAAAGGTAATTTCCAACACATCATCCCCATTCAGCACATCAGCATCCGCCGCCGCAATTTCGATCTTCAGCAGCGTAGGGCTGAGCGTGACCTTCACGCCCTCAAGCGTCGAGGGTTCGCCGTCGAGGGTGATTTCCAGCTCGTCTTCATCCGGGTAGCGGCTCATCAGGAACATTTCGCCCTGGTCGCTGTGGCAGCAGAGCATGGCCATGTTGTCTTCTTCGTCGTCGCAAGGGTTGACGATCAAGAGGGCGGTTTTCATTTTCATGGGAAATTCCTGGCCCGGCGGGCGTGGTAAACGCAACAAAGGGCGATTCTGCCAGCCCGCGCACATTTCTGCTCGTCCACGTGTGAATGGCCGGGTTGCGAACGGGCAGAGTGTTACTGGTCATTTCTGGTACGCATGCCCCGTAAAACCGGACAAAAAACCGTCATTTTTCTGTGCGAATGCTAGTGTTGTTCGATGCGCGTGCCTTGAGCTGCGTACCGATGACCGAATATGTCGCAGCACCGCAAGCATGGGCCTTGCCGCACTCGTTAAGCTGCGCAACGGATGAGCACCCGTAAAGACATTGCGCTGCACCCGGCCCAGTCGTTTTTGCAGATGCCCATTCACGGAAGGTGAATGTGACTTGAGTGTCTCGTCCAGCTTCACCCACCTGTCACCCTGTTTCCTCTGCCCGAGAATCAGGAACAGGGTGACGGGTAGCCCCGAACAGGGGTTTTGCACGCGACGCTTCCATCAATAACAAGCCCAAGCGGAGTACCACAGATGGCGTTCTTCACCGCAGCCAGCAAAGCCGACTTCCAGCACCAACTGCAAGCGGCACTGGCGCAGCACATCAGTGAACAGGCACTGCCACAAGTGGCGCTGTTCGCTGAACAATTCTTCGGCATCATTTCCCTTGACGAGCTGACGCAGCGTCGGTTGTCCGACCTTGCTGGCTGCACCCTTTCTGCGTGGCGCCTGCTTGAGCGCTTCGATCACGCGCAGCCGCAAGTGCGCGTCTACAACCCCGATTACGAACGCCACGGCTGGCAGTCGACCCACACCGCGGTCGAAGTGCTGCACCACGACCTGCCATTCCTGGTGGACTCGGTGCGTACCGAGCTGAACCGCCGCGGTTACAGCATCCATACCCTGCAAACCACCGTGCTCAGCGT
The DNA here is from genome assembly GCF_056402055.1 of Pseudomonas sp. P4_C4. NCBI lineage: Bacteria > Pseudomonadati > Pseudomonadota > Gammaproteobacteria > Pseudomonadales > Pseudomonadaceae > Pseudomonas > Pseudomonas sp. P4_C4. The sequence goes on from NZ_JBFUID010000018.1 coordinate 36,180, forward strand.
GCGTCGTGGCAGCAAGGGCGAGTTGCTGGAAATCCTGCCTAAAGGCACCCAGGGCGACGACATTCAGCAAGAGTCGCTGATGTACCTGGAAATCGACCGCTGCGCCAACACTGCCGAGCTCAATGTCCTGAGCAAAGAGCTGGAGCAGGTGCTCGGTGAAGTCCGCGTTGCCGTTGGCGATTTCGAGCCGATGAAGGCCAAGGTCCAGGACATCCTGACCAAGCTGGACAACAGCCAGTTCGCCGTCGATGCCGACGAAAAGAACGAAATCAAGAGCTTTCTGGAATGGCTGGTGGGCAACCACTTCACCTTCCTCGGCTACGAAGAGTTCGTGGTCAGCGATGAAGCCGATGGCGGCCACATCGTCTACGACAATGACTCCTTCCTTGGCCTGACCAAGCTGCTGCGCGCCGGCCTGACCTACGATGACCTGCGCATCGAAGACTACGCCGTGAACTACCTGCGCGAACCGACCCTGCTGACGTTCGCCAAGGCCGCGCACCCAAGCCGTGTGCACCGTCCGGCTTACCCGGACTACGTGTCGATCCGCGAAATCGACGCCAATGGCAAGGTCATCAAGGAATGCCGTTTCATGGGCCTGTACACCTCGTCGGTGTATGGCGAGAGCGTGCGGGTGATCCCGTACATCCGCCGCAAGGTCGAGGAAATCGAACACCGCTCCGGCTTCCAGGCCAAGGCTCACCTGGGCAAGGAACTGGCGCAGGTGCTCGAAGTGCTGCCGCGCGACGATCTGTTCCAGACCCCGGTGGACGAGTTGTTCAGCACCGTGATGTCGATCGTGCAGATCCAGGAACGCAACAAGATTCGCGTGTTCCTGCGCAAAGACCCGTACGGCCGTTTCTGCTACTGCCTGGCCTACGTGCCGCGTGACATCTATTCCACCGAAGTGCGCCAGAAGATCCAGCAAGTGCTGATGGATCGCCTGAAAGCCACCGACTGCGAGTTCTGGACCTTCTTCTCCGAGTCCGTGCTGGCCCGCGTGCAGTTGATCCTGCGCGTCGACCCGAAAAACCGCCTCGACATCGACCCGCTGCTGCTGGAAAAAGAAGTGGTGCAGGCCTGCCGCAGCTGGCAGGACGACTACGCCGCCCTGACCGTCGAAAGCTTCGGCGAAGCCCACGGCACCAACGTGCTGGCCGACTTCCCGAAAGGCTTCCCGGCCGGCTACCGCGAGCGTTTCGCAGCCCACTCGGCTGTGGTCGACATGCAGCACCTGCTGAGCCTGAACGAAAAAAATCCGCTGGTGATGAGCTTCTACCAGCCGCTGGGCCAGGTGTCCGGCCAGCGCGAACTGCACTGCAAGCTGTATCACGCCGATACCCCGCTGGCGCTGTCCGACGTTTTGCCAATCCTGGAAAACCTCGGCCTGCGCGTGCTGGGTGAGTTCCCGTATCGCCTGCGCCACAACAGTGGCCGCGAGTTCTGGATTCACGATTTCGCGTTCACCGCCGCCGAAGGCCTGGAACTCGACATCCAGCAACTCAACGACACGCTGCAGGACGCCTTTGTCCACATCGTGCGTGGCGAAGCCGAGAACGACGCGTTCAACCGTCTGGTACTGACCGCCGGCCTGCCATGGCGCGACGTTGCACTGTTGCGTGCCTATGCCCGCTACATGAAGCAGATTCGTCTGGGCTTCGACCTGGGCTACATCGCCAGCACCCTGAACAACCACACCGACATCGCTCGCGAGCTGACCCGGTTGTTCAAGACCCGTTTCTACCTGGCGCGCAAGCTGACCGGCGACGATCTGGACGACAAGCAGCAACGCCTGGAACACGCGATTCATAGCGCCCTGGACGACGTCCAGGTACTGAACGAAGACCGCATCCTGCGTCGCTACCTGGACCTGATCAAGGCCACCCTGCGCACCAACTTCTACCAGACCGATGCCAACGGCCATAACAAGTCGTACTTCAGCTTCAAGTTCAACCCGCGCTTGATTCCCGAACTGCCGAAGCCGGTACCGAAGTTCGAAATCTTCGTTTACTCGCCGCGCGTCGAAGGCGTGCACCTGCGCTTTGGCAACGTGGCTCGTGGCGGTCTGCGCTGGTCCGACCGTGAAGAAGACTTCCGTACCGAAGTCCTGGGCCTGGTAAAAGCCCAGCAAGTCAAGAACTCGGTCATCGTGCCGGTGGGTGCGAAGGGCGGCTTCCTGCCGCGTCGCCTGCCACTGGGCGGCAGCCGTGACGAGATCGCGGCCGAGGGCATCGCCTGCTACCGCATCTTCATTTCGGGCCTGCTGGACATCACCGACAACCTGAAGGACGGCGCCCTGGTGCCGCCGGCCAACGTCGTGCGTCATGACGACGATGACCCGTACCTGGTAGTGGCTGCGGACAAGGGCACTGCGACCTTCTCCGACATCGCCAACGGCATTGCCATCGACTACGGCTTCTGGCTGGGTGACGCGTTTGCGTCCGGTGGTTCGGCCGGTTACGACCACAAGAAGATGGGCATCACCGCCAAGGGCGCGTGGGTCGGCGTACAGCGCCACTTCCGCGAGCGCGGCATCAATGTCCAGGAAGACAGCATCACTGTTGTGGGCGTCGGCGACATGGCCGGTGACGTGTTCGGCAACGGCTTGCTGATGTCCGACAAGCTGCAACTGGTCGCGGCCTTCAACCACCTGCACATCTTCATCGACCCGAACCCTGAGCCGGCATCGAGCTTCGCCGAGCGTCAGCGCCTGTTCGACCTGCCGCGTTCGGCCTGGTCGGACTACGACACCAGCCTGATGTCCGAAGGTGGCGGCATCTTCTCCCGTAGCGCGAAGAGCATTGCGATTTCCCCGCAAATGCAGGAACGCTTCGACATCTCGGCCGACAAGCTGACCCCGACCGAACTGCTCAATGCCTTGCTCAAGGCACCGGTGGATCTGCTGTGGAACGGCGGTATCGGTACTTACGTCAAGGCCAGCAGCGAAACCCACGCCGATGTCGGCGACAAGGCCAACGATGCACTGCGCGTGAACGGCAACGAACTGCGCTGCAAAGTCGTGGGCGAGGGCGGTAACCTGGGCATGACCCAACTGGGTCGCGTCGAATTCGGCCTCAATGGCGGCGGATCCAACACCGACTTCATCGACAACGCCGGTGGCGTGGACTGCTCCGACCACGAAGTGAACATCAAGATCCTGCTGAACGAAGTGGTTCAGGCCGGCGACATGACCGACAAGCAACGTAACCAGTTGCTGGCGAGCATGACCGACGAAGTCGGTGGTCTGGTGCTGGGCAACAACTACAAGCAGACTCAGGCCCTGTCCCTGGCAGCCCGTCGCGCCTTGCCGCGGATTGCCGAATACAAGCGCCTGATGAACGACCTGGAAGGCCGTGGCAAGCTGGATCGCGCCATCGAGTTCCTGCCGGCCGAAGATGCAATCAACGAGCGCATCGCGGCAGGCCATGGCCTGACCCGTGCCGAGCTGTCGGTGCTGATCTCGTACAGCAAGATCGACCTCAAGGAGCAGCTGCTGGGCTCCCTGGTGCCGGACGACGACTACCTGACCCGCGACATGGAAACCGCTTTCCCGCCAACCCTGGTGAGCAAGTTCTCCGCGGCGATGCGTCGTCACCGTCTAAAGCGCGAAATCGTCAGCACCCAGATCGCCAACGACCTGGTCAACCACATGGGCATCACATTCGTTCAGCGACTCAAAGAGTCGACCGGCATGAGCCCGGCGAACGTGGCCGGCGCCTACGTGATCGTGCGCGACATTTTCCACCTCCCGCACTGGTTCCGTCAGATCGAGAACCTGGACTACCAGGTCTCCGCCGACGTGCAACTGGAGCTGATGGACGAGCTGATGCGTCTGGGCCGCCGCGCCACGCGCTGGTTCCTGCGTGCCCGTCGCAACGAGCAGAACGCTGCACGTGACGTCGCGCACTTCGGTCCGCACCTGAAGGAGTTGGGTCTGAAGCTCGACGAGCTGCTCAGTGGCGAGATCCGTGAAAACTGGCAGAGCCGTTATCAGGCTTACGTCGAAGCCGGTGTTCCGGAGCTTCTGGCGCGTATGGTGGCTGGCACCTCGCACCTGTATACCCTGCTGCCGATCATCGAGGCTTCCGACGTGACTGGCCAGGACCCGGCAGAGGTGGCCAAGGCCTACTTCGCCGTGGGCAGCGCGCTGGACATCACCTGGTACATCCAACAGATCAGCGCTCTGCCGGTTGAAAACAACTGGCAGGCCCTGGCCCGTGAAGCGTTCCGCGATGACGTCGACTGGCAGCAACGTGCGATCACCATCTCGGTCCTGCAACAGGGCGATGGTACCCGGGACGTGGAAACACGCCTGGCGCTGTGGATGGATCAGCACGAGAGCATGATCGAACGCTGGCGCGTCATGCTGGTGGAAATCCGTGCCGCCAGCGGCACCGACTACGCCATGTACGCGGTGGCCAACCGCGAACTGCTGGACCTGGCGTTGAGCGGTCAAGCGGTAGTGCCTGCCGCTGTCGCCGCCGAGCTGGAACCGGCTGCCTGATCAGGCGTTGAATGAAAAAGCCCCGCATCGAAAGATGCGGGGCTTTTTTTTGCCTGGGAATCTTGTGGTGTTTGTACCGGCGCCATCGCGAGCAAGCTCGCTCCCACAGTAAATGGGGTGTACATGAGTGGTGTGTAAGACACCAATTACTGTGGGAGCGGGCTTGCCCGCGATGGGGCCATTGATTTCAATACAACTTCTGGMTTGATTTATTATCAAGCATCGACACATTACTTGTCGGGCTGGTCAGCAAATTACTGAGCGATTGGTCAAATTTTTGCAGGGCCCTTACTTGCACATTCTGTTGTTCATTAATGTCCGCAACTATCTCTTCACTGCGTTTATAGTCGGCCCATACCGGACTTAGTGCCTTGGCGTCATGCCCTTGTGCAGTACCGATGTAGTTGAAGTTCTTGTCATAAAAGTCCGCACGGACATCCGCCTGGATATCCGAACTGCGGGAGGTCATCAGTTGACTGCGGGTGTCGACCACTGCCATCACATCCGGTTTCGCTGCCCTGAGGCTCTGAATGTCCGGGTATACGATAACCGAGCCAAATTGCCGCTGCAGGGAGGCCTTGACCCAATCCACGGCCTGGTCTGGCCTGGAGGTGGCTACGTAGGCGTCATGAATCGGCTGCACCAGCAGGCTCTGGCCGAAACCGGTGCCGGCGTTGGCTTGATAATCCCGAAGGTAGGCACGATTGGTCTGAGTGGATTGGCTGTAGATAACGCCCAACGAAACTTGGCTACCGTTGGTAATGCTGGTGGCACCGCTGCGGCCCACCGGTTCGGTGAAGATACCGTTCAGCGAAGAGATCGCCGTGGGCGCGGTGGGGATCGAGCAGCCGGTTAAAACAACAGCCATGGTCAACGTACTGGCAAGCGCAAGTTTCATGGTGTTTCTCCAGTGAAACAACTTCAGTCGAAAATTAAAGTTGCCGGCGTGGTACCGGCGGTGACTCAAGACTAAACCCTGAATGATTTATTTAAATAGCCAATACCTGCACTTGTCCGGTGGCCAATAGTTTTGTTTGGTTTAAAAGTTCTCGGTTAATTGCGTGAGGAAATTAAAAGGCCCGAATCCGTGATTCGAGCCTTTTAATTTATAGCTGTACGTTCAGCCATCAGTGTTCCAATGGGATCAACACTTTCTCGTCCGGGGCCAAAACCATGAATACCAGCAACTTGGCAGGCTTGGTTGCGCTGGCGTTTTTCGACACCAGGTGTTCCGACCCCGCCGGCTCATACCAGAACTCACCGGCCTTGTAGGTTTTCGCCGGCTCGTCCTTGACCTGAGAAACGATTGCTCCCGAAATGACATAGGCCATGGTGGTGCCATCGTGTTTATGGGCGATGGACGACTGGCCGGGCTGGTAATCGACTTCGATCATCAGCGCTTTTTTACCGGGGACGTTCTTCAGCATTTCGTCCTGCAGGACAGTGACCTTTTCCGCAGGATCATGGGCAAAAGCCGATGCACAAAACATCAGGACCAGGGCGGCAAGGGGGGCAGCACAGAAGCGCAACACGTTCATGGTTCGTTACCTGCGGTGGTTGGTTGTTGCAATCCACAGTAGTGCGCAAGTGGTAACGATCAAACAGCCAATATTCGGGAAGGCGAGGGGACCAATTAACCGGCGTTAAAAGCAAAGATCGCAGCCTGCGGCAGCTCCTACGGAGAATTCCGTGTGGGAGCTGCCGCAGGCTGCGATCTTTTGATCTTGTTTTTAAACGATCGGAAAACTGTTGAAGTCCACGGCATTGGCCAGTTGGCTATCGATCAGGCTGATAAAACCCTGGACCTGCGGGCAGTTGAAATGCGATCGCATGGCCGCTTCCGATTGCCAGTGGGCGCTGACGGTCCAGCGATTGGTGTCCTCGGGGCAGCGGTCGACCATATAGGATTCGCAGCCCGGTAGTTCACGCAGGGTTTCGACAATCTTTTGCAGTTGCTTACCCAGTTCATCCGAGCGGCCGGCGGCGGCCTGTACCTGTACGGTATTGATCACTTCATGGGACATTGCTCACACTCCTGAATCAGGCCGGACGAATCCTGCTCATTGAGGGATAACGCCTATGCAGGATAGGCCTGCCCCCGGGGACCGCCAATAGCCAATCGCCGGATAAAGCCGCAGGCCAATCCGTCAGGCTACCTGCTGCAGAATGTCGCGCAAACGGTCCAGGGCAATGTCGATGTCGAGGGTTTCGATGGCGCCAAAACCGAAGAAAAGCCCGGCCCTGGGCGCTTGCTGATAGAAAAAGCTGTCGATGGCATAGAGCCCGACTTCGACTTTTTTCGCCAGTTCGATCACCAATGGAATATCCATCGGCACTTTGCACATCACCACCAAGTGGAAACCGGCGGTGGTCGGCACCGCCTCCAGCCAGGGCGAAAGATCGCCGGCCATGCGCGCCAGGATTCGCTCGCGGCGCCCGGCATAGATCGTATGGCAGCGCCGGATGTGCTTGAGCAGGCAGCCTTCGGCGATGAACTTGGCCAGCGCCCATTGTGGCAGGGTCGAAGTGTGCAGGTCGGTGAGCTGTTTGGCACGCACCACGGCCTCGAGGATCGCTGGCGGCAGGATCGCATAGCCCAGACGCAGTTCCGGCAACAGGGTTTTCGAGAACGTTCCGACGTACGCGACGATCCCCCGTTCATCCATGCTTTGCAGGGAGTCGGCAGGACGGCCCTCGTAGCGGAATTCGCTGTCGTAGTCGTCCTCGATGATGATCGCGCCCAGCTCATGAGCCTTGGCCAGCAGGGCTACCCGACGCGCCGGGCTCATCGGCATGCCCAGCGGAAACTGGTGCGAAGGGGTGACGTAGATCAGGCGCGTACCGCGAGGAATCTGGTCCACCACAATGCCTTCGGCGTCCACCGGCATGCCAATCACCGTGGCGCCATGGCTGCCGAACAGCAGCCGCGCCGGTGGGTAGCCTGGGTCTTCCATGGCGACCAGGCTGCCTGGACTGATCAGCACCCGTGCGATCAGGTCCAGCGCCTGCTGCGCACCGTTGCACACCACCACATCCTCATCCTGGCAATTGACCCCGCGGGAGAACGCGATGTGCCGGGCAATGGCGTTGCGCAGGGCTGGCAAACCCTCTGGCAGGCTGTAGAGGCCTTTGGAACCGGCAATCTGGCGCAGTGCGTGAGAGGTGCAGCGTCGCCAGTCATCCTGGGGAAACTGGCCCTTGCTGGTGGCGCCGCCGATGAAGTCGTAGCGCAGCGAGCCCTCAAGCGTCGGGTGACGCAGAAACACCGGCAGGTTGCGCCAGGACTCGATCACCTCGAAACCGGCAAGCTCGCAATGGCTCTGTTTACGCTGCACCTTCGAAGTGCGCGCGTTGACGTAAGTGCCTTTGCCGACCACGCCGGTGAGGAAGTTTTCGTAGGTCAGTTGGGCGTAGGTATCGGAAATGGTCTTGCGCGAAATACCCAATTGCCCGGCCAGCAAGCGGCTGGGCGGCAGTTGCGTCCCGGCGGTCAGGCGACCGGACTCGATGGCGCTGCGCAGTTGGTTGTACAGCTGGCCGGCCAGGTCCTTGCGGCCGTTGATGACAACATGTAGTTCCATACCGGCGAGGCTCCGGGGCTGTTGAGGCGCGTGTGCGTCGCGCAAGATTACCCCTATCAGCTGGTGGTACAGAAGTTGTGCAGTGGAAAAATCGTCAATTGGTCTGGTGGCGGTGGTCCCCGGGGAAATCGCCTGATTGGATCTGTCTTGCCTGCGAGCCAGCGACTACCGTGAAGGTCACATCAATGCTGCACGAGATCGCTCCATGACCCCCCGCCTGGATTATTACAGCGCGTCCCCCAAAGCGATGAAAGCCATGATCGCGATGGAGGCCCTGACCAGCAGCCTGAGCATCGAGCAGGGCCTGCTGCACCTGATCAAGATTCGTGCTTCGCAGCTCAATGGCTGTGCCTTCTGCACCGACATGCATTCCGTGGATGCACGGCGCCTGGGCGAAAGCGATCGGCGCCTCTATTCCATAGTGGTCTGGCGCGACAGTAATTTTTTCAATCCGCGGGAAAGAGCCGCGCTGGCCTGGACCGAGGCGGTCACCTTGCTCTGCGAAAGCCATGTGCCGGACGATGTCTACGCCCAAACCCGGGAGCAGTTCAGTGAAAGCGAAATGGTCGACTTGACCATCGCCATCACCACCATCAACAGCTGGAACCGCCTGGCCGTGAGCTTTCGTCAGACGCCCAGCACCTGAGTCTTTGTCATGGCAGGTTCATGAACGACCCGCAGGATGCAACTGTCAGTGTCAGATCGACAGGGAGTCCTCGATGTCAGTCATGGAAACCAGCACCCGCCAGGGGGCTACCGAGTATCGTGTAGCCATTGATAAAAACACCTCCTGGCGCCAGTTGGCAGCAGGTATCGACCCCGAACTGGCGCTGTGTTTCACCGTCAGCGCCCGTTGCGGTTGCTTCATGCAGGCCGCCCGCAGTCTCAACCTCAAGGCCACCCGCCTGCGCAGGCAACTGGTGCTGCTGGAGACGCAGCTCCAGTGTTCATTGTTCAACCATTCAGACAATGGTTTCAGCCTCAGCCGCGATGGCTTGCGTTTGCACGCACAATTGATCGCCCTGGCCCATGAGCGCAATTTGCCGGTGATCGAGCAGCCGTTGATTCGCCTGGCCGTGGCGGATTCGATCCTGCATGACATTCTCGGACGCGGCCTGGTTGCACTGCTGCGGCGCAACGCCAGCGTGCGGCTGGACATCATCACGCTCGACAGCGAATTGTCATTGCAGGCGGTCAGCGCCGACGTGGTGGTGTGGCTGGGCGAGACCGAGTCGCCGTTACCGGGGCCAAGCTTTGCCACCACTGAACCCCGGCGTCTGGTGCAACTGGATTACCTGGCGCACATTGCCAAGCGCTACTCGCGGGTCGCTTCCAGGCCGGAATGCCTGGATGACCTGGCCGATTTTCTCCTGGTGCAATGGCAGCAGGACGGCCATGTAGAAAGCTTGCGGCCATGGAATGCGCTGGTGGATCAGCGCCTGGCCGGAGCGGTGCAGCTGCAATCCTGGGAGCTGATGCTGGAGATGATCCGTTGCAGTGCCTGCATAGGTCTGCTGCCGCACTACATGAGCCACTTCGACCGCGGGCTGATCGCCTTGCCGGGCCTGTTTGACCAGCCGATGCGACGTCAGGTGTGGATGGCGGTCAACGCCCATTCCGGGGACGACGCGCAGGTAAGGATGATCGTCGAATTGATCGAAAACACCTTCAATGAGCGCCGGGCGTGGTTTGAATGAAGATGTTTCGGCAAGCTGCAATCGCCACAAAGGTTTCGTTCGTTATAGAGTGAACGGCCATGTCTGCTTCAAGGATGATTCACCCATGCCAGCCACCGAACCCGTTATCACCCTCGAGCGCTTCAACGAATCCCATATCGAAGGCATTACGGCGCTGTACAACGATCCGGCAATCGCCCGTCAAACCCTGCAAATGCCGTTTCAGTCCACCGAACTCTGGCGCAGTCGCCTGGCGCTGGATAACGAACGCCTGGTGAAAGTGGTGGCCCTGCATCAAGGGACGGTCGTCGGCAACATTGGCCTGGAGCAGTTCTCACGCATTCGTCGCAGCCATGCCGGCAGTTTCGGCATGGGCGTTGCGGTGGCGTGGCAGGGCAAGGGCGTGGGTTCGAAGCTGCTCGCGACGGCGCTGGATATCGCTGACAACTGGATGAATCTGCAGCGCATCGAGCTTTCAGTGTACGCCGACAACGAAGCGGCCATTGCCCTGTACCGCAAATTCGGCTTCGAAATCGAGGGGCTTTTCCGTGATTACGCCGTGCGCGACGGCGTGCTGGTGGACACCTTGAGCATGGCGCGCCTGCGTCGCCCGCCCAAGGCCGGTTGAGTCAGTCACCCAGGGCAAACCTCTGGCGTACCTCCCGGCTGTTAGTTGCACACCGGCTGCACGCATCTGCCATGCTCAATGTCCGTAGCACCGCTGCAACCAAAGGAACACTGCAATGGACGATGTACAGCAACTGGGTGAAATGCTGCGCCACTACGCGGAAAGCGAAGCGCACAAGAAGCAACTGTTTGAGTCCCAGTCGGCCGATTGGACAGCGCGTATTGGTGGGCTGTTCGATCAGATCCAGCAGTGGCTGGAACCGGTGCAGGCGCCGCACCTGCTGGAAGTGAGCCGGGAAGCCTATGTCGCCTCGGGTCCCAGCGTGCCTGTCGAGACATCGACATTCAAGACCGAGAAACTGTCCATTGTGATTGCCGGCAGAGCGGTGGAGTTTGTCCCGGAAGTGATGGGGGCGGGCGGGCAGATTTCATTGGCGGTGATGGGATTGACCGCTGCGCGTTTCGGCAGTGTCTCACTGGTTTGCCAGCCACCTTCCAATAGCTGGCAATGGCGCAAGACCAACGGTTTGAAAGACCCGGATGTGTTCCCCTTCGATGCGAACTTTCTGGCGCAGCAGTTGCAAAGTCTGATTCCCCGGGATCGCAGTTGAGCCTTTGATCAGCGACACATGACCCCGTGGGAGTGGGCTTGCCCCGGGCGGCGTTCCGACGATGGCGGATAGTCAGGCGACGTTGATGTTGAATGTGTCGCCCTCATCGCGAGCAGGCTCGCTCCCACAGGTGATCTCTGTTGTACCCGGATCCACTGTGGGAGCGAGCCTGCTCGCGAAGACGTCGCTGATGCCGATACAAAACTCAAGTCAGACGGACCTTTGAGCCCCGCATCATTTCAACGCCGGGTCCCCCATGTTCATTTTCTTCCAGCCCTGCAACAGAACTTGCGCCTTGGGCTCCTGGCCGTTGTCCAGGTAGTACTGGATCAACGACAAGCGGGCATTGCGGTTGGACGGTTGTTCTTTCAACAGCCGTTCCAGCTCTGCGCACGCCTCGTCAATCTTGCCGCTGTCATGCAGGGCCACCGCCAGCACATAGCCGAACTGTCCGCTCTGTGGCTCCAGTTGCGCGGCCTTGCGCAGGTACGGCATGGCCTGTGCGGCCATGCCCGCGCGAATCAGCGCAAGGCCCTGGGTGTGTTGCAGCAGGCCTGAGTCGGGGTGGTCCTTGAGGCTTTGCGCCAGCAGGACATGGCCTTCCTGACGGCGACCGTTGGCCTCCAGCCATTGCACCAGGGTGACCAGTGCCGGATAGAAGTCCGGATCGCGTTGCAGGGCGGTACGCAGCAATGCTTCGACTTCTGCGCTGCGGCCATCAGCCTGATAGAGCATCGCCAGGTTGAGGTTGGCCTCGGCACGCTCGGGCAGGCTTTTCTGGACTGTCTCGTATTCAGCGATGGCGACATTCCAGCTGTCCTGGGCGGTGCCCAGTCCATTGCGTGCCACGCTCAGCAAATCCCGGGCGGCGGCGATGCGCACTGCTCTGACAGGATCATTCAACAAGGGGGTCAGCAGCTGCGCGCGCTCCGGTGGCGGCAGGAATGCGCTGAGCGCGCGTATGGCGCTCTCACGTACTTGAGGCGCCGGGTTGTTCAGGTCCCTGGTGGCCAGTTTCAACGCTTGTTCGCTCGGATACAGCGACAATTCGCCGAGCAGCGTCGCGTGCTGGATCGCCGGCAGATTGCTGCGTCGCAGTTGCTCGAACAGCGCCTGCGCCGCACCCGGTTGACCGTTACGGATCAGCCACAGGCTTTCGTCGTAACGCGGGGCTTGCACTGCGCTGGCGTTGGCGGTGTTCCACAGTTTGAATTGCCCGGTGATCTTGTCGCCGGCCTTGCCCTGGTGGCAGGTCAGGCAGGCGTCCGGCGTACCGAGAATCTTTGCTCGCTCAGGGTTGGGAATGCTGAAGCTGTGGTCATGCCGCAAGTCATTGCCCATGTAGAACTTGCCGGGCATGTGGCAATCCACGCACTGCGAACCCGGTTGGCCCATGGTGTGGCGCGTGTGTTCGATTGAATCGTAGTTTTTCGCTTGCAGGCCCTTGCCGTCGACGCCTTCCACGGTGGTTTTGCCGGCGGCGTTATGGCATTGCAGGCAAACGCCGTTGCCTGGCGCTTTCAATTGAGTGCTGTGCGGGTTGTGGCAGTTGCTGCAACGCACGCCCTTGTCGAACATTTTGCTCTGGGCGAAGGAGCCGTGTTCGAACACTTCGTCCTTGATCTTGCCGTCCAGCGCGTACAGTTCACGGGTCAGAACGCTCGGCAGGTAGTCGTCCATCAGGCGCTTGCCGACTGTGTAACCGTCGTCCAATGGTGCGCGGCGCGAGTGGCAGCGGGCGCAGGTTTCGATTTCGACGGTGGCGTTCTTGTCCTTGAGGTCGACGGCAAATCCGGCATGGATCAGGTCGGTTTTCTTCGCCGTCCATTCCAGGTGGCTGGACGCCGGACCGTGGCAGGCCTGACAACCGACACCGAGGCTGTTCCAGTGACTGTCGAAGGTGTTCTTCGCCGCATCGAAATTGCGTTTGAAACCGGTGGTGTGACACTCGACACACATGAAATTGGCGTTCTGGCTCGGTTTGCTCCAGTGCAGCGGGTTCTTGAAGTTCACACCCTGGCCCGGATACAGGTGAAACCAGCGGTGCTTCTCGGTATCCCAGGCTACGCCGAGCGCCTGCAGGCGGCCTTCGCCGACCTCGATCAGGTATTGCTGCAAGGGGGCGACGCCAAAAGCATAGGCCACCTTGAAGTCGGCATTCTTGCCGTCGACACCGGGGGTGTTGACCCGGAATTCGTCGCCTTTGCGCGAGAACACCGTGGTCTCTTTTTCGGTCTTGAAGGTGACGTTATTGAAGTCGCCGAGCAGGGTGTCGGCGTTGGCTTGCTGCATCGCCAACTGGTGATGGGAGCCTTGCCAGTCCTTGACCTGCTCGCCGTGGCAGCCCTGGCATTGTTGCTCGTCGACCATTTTCGCAGGCACGAGAGCGACCGGTTGCGGCTTGGCCGATTCGACGACAGGGGCGCTGACAGGGACTGGCTGGAGCTGCGTCGGTGTACTGCTCAGCAAAAACCAGCCAATACCTGCCACTGCGAGCAGCAAGATGCCGATGGTGACCGGGAACAGATAACGGTTGATCAGGGTCGGTTGCGAAACAGGGTGTGGGTTTGCAGCTTTATTTTTATGTTTCGGCATCACGACTTCCATGGTCCAGGTGCGATTGCCTTGCGGTGCGCGATGAAGCTCGATGCAGCTTTGCCGGATGGTCGGCGTGTGTCAAATGACGTTGCGTTGGGCTGATGGCCCCTTCGCGGGCAAGGCACCCAATCACTCCCCGACAAACCACCGGTAATGTACTGCGACAAACGTTTATTGCAGTCCTGCATCACGTCTTTTTATTGCACTTGCTCGGCTGTGGAGGCATCGAACGGATAGATCCGACGCCATTCGGACGCCATGTCGACGACCGTCCAGCCACGTTTGTTTGCTTCGTCCAGAGCCTTGTCCAGACGACCGATCTGCGATTGCCGGTCGTAAGCCCATTCGCGTTTGGCGTCGGTGTGATGCACCAGGCCCATGAAGCGTTTACCGGGACCGGCGGCGGTCCACTGGAGCATTTGCAAGTCACCGTCGGAGTTGCCAACGGCGAGGATTGGCCGGCGTCCGATCACGGCGTCGATGCTTTCCGGTTTGCCCGGGCCATCGTCGTTGTGGGCCAGTTTTGGCGTGCGCAGGATAGACGCCTGGCCGTCCTTGAATTGATAGGCAGTGACAAAGGTGGTGCCAATGACCTGTTCTGGCGGGATGCCATAGACCTTCTCGGCGAAGGCGCGCATGAACCCGGTGTCGCCGCCGGACACGATGTAGGTCTTGAAGTCCCGGCTGCGCAGGTAGTCGAGCATTTCCAGCATCGGCTGGAAGATCATCTCGGTGTACGGCTTGCCGGTTTTTGGATGGCGGGCCTGGCTCAGCCAGGTTTTGGCGTAGTCATCGAAGGCATCGGTGGTCATGCCGGAGTGGGTCGCTGCGAAAATCTTCAGCAGGCCTTCCATGCCAGTGGCGGCCAGGGCCTTGTGATCGTTTTCCAGCACCGCCTGGAAGGGCTGGGTGGTTTTCCATTCCGGGTGCTGCGGCGCGGTGCGCTTGACTTCCTCGAGGGCGAACAGCAACTCGAAGTACATCGGCTGCTCGCTCCACAAAGTGCCGTCGTTATCGAACACGGCAATGCGGTCCTCGGGCTTTACGAAGTCCTTGCTGTTTTGATCGGTGACCGTCTGCACGAACTCGGTGATCTGCTTTTTCGACGGGCCATCGTTCCAGGAGGGTAGCGGCTCGGCCGCCTGAACCAGTAACGGCAGGCTCAAGGCCAGGGTCAGCAGGAAGCTGAATGCGCAGTGATGGCGCAACGATATCGAATTCGTCATGGGAAATCCTTCTCGTGAACGGGGTTGGGCGGATGCAGTGCACAAGTGACTGATTCTCTGTTGCGCCCGGCCTGACTATGCAGCGTAGACAAGGATTCCCTGATTTGGCGCAGCGCCTGATCTTTGTCCGGTTCACGGCCGTAACAGGTCCGCAGGAAGGTTTGCAGGCGCGGGCCGTCAGGCTGCGACGGCTGCGTCGGGTCCACAGATACCCAGTTGCAGTTCGACCAGGCTGCCGACCATGACGGGATCGGCGGGTTGCAGGCTGACGCTGACCCGCAGTTCGGGTTCGGCGGCGAGGGTGCTTGTGTCGATCAGGCAAAGGAACAAGGTGCCGAATTTTGTGGTGGATGAGCGATTGCAATCGCGAGCAGGTCGGATCGCCGCACCGTCGCTCCCACAGGGGATCGGTGGCGCACACTGATCCAGTGTGCGCGGGCTTGCCCGCGATGGCGGATTTACATTCAACGCTGATGGTGGCTGATCTGCCACCTTCGCGAGCAAGCTCGCTCCAGGGGATTCAGTTCTTCTTCGCCTGCTCCCACACCCGTTCTTCCTGCGCACGCAGTTCCGGCGTGAATTCGGCACCAAAGTCTTCAGCCTCGAACACCTGGCGAATCTCGATCTCGGCTTCGGTGCCTGGCATCGGGTTGGGGCAGCGCTTGACCCACTCGATGGCTTCTTCTTTGGACTTCACTTTCCACAACCAGAAGCCGGCGATCAGTTCCTTGGTTTCGATGAAGGGGCCGTCGATGACCGAGCGTTGCTCCCCCGAAAACTTTACGCGGGCGCCTTTGCTGCTGGGGTGCAGGCCTTCGCCTGCGAGCATGATGCCGGCCTTGACCAGTTCTTCGTTGTAGTTGCCCATGGCAGTCAGCAGTTCCTGGCTGGGCATCACGCCGGCTTCGGAATCGGCGCTGGCCTTGATGATGATCATGAATCGCATGGTGATTTCTCCGTTGTAATTGAGTGACTCGCTAAATGGTCGAATGGCTGTAGTGCAAATCGACACCCCCTCGACAAAATTGTTGTAGAAGACACTTTGGCAGGTTTCTTTTCGACCGCCATTTCGCTACACCGTATTTCTGGCGAGCCTGTCCAACGATCAAAGGAATGTGTCCCGTATGGCAATTCTGGAACTCACTACACTCATCCCCGGCCGCACGCCCGAACAGGTCCTCGACTTCTGCCTGGAAGGGGTCAACTTTCCGAAGATTTTCCCCGAGCGCATTACCCCGCTGGGCGATGTCGATCTGAACAACCTGCGGATTGAAGCCGGGCGGCAATTCCGCTTTCGCCACTGGATGTTCAATGTGATTCCGTCGAGCTGGACGGTGGTGATTCGTGAAGTCGGCGAGTGGCATTTCATCGACGAGATGCTCAACGGGCCGATGCGTGCCTTTCGTCATGAACATCGGGTCGAGGCGGGAGAGGGCGGTACGCTATACACCGACCGGGTGACGTATTCGGCGATTGGCGGTGCGTTGGTGGAAGCGCTGCTTGTGAATTCCTATATGCGGCGGATTTTCGAGGCGCGACATCGGAACATGCTGCAATTGCTTAAGTAGCGCCGGGATCTTGTGGGAGCGAGCCTGCTCGCGATGGCGTCAGATCAGTCACCTGCGATGTTGAATGACATAGCGCTATCGCGAGCAGGCTCGCTCCCACGGGGGTAAGGTTTGTATCCAGTTTTGTACGCTGATACATGACAATTTATGTTTGACCATAGGTCGTAGGACAATTTCGTGGTTAACTTCGGCCTCGTCAAAATTCTCCACCACAACGTTCAGAAGGACTCCGTTCATGGCTCAAGTCACTCTTAAAGGCAACCCGGTTCAAGTCAACGGCCAACTGCCACAAGCCGGTTCCAAGGCGCCAGCCTTTTCCCTGGTTGCCGGCAATCTGTCCGACGTCACCCTGAAAGACTTTGCCGGCAAGCGCAAAGTACTGAACATCTTCCCAAGCATTGATACCCCGACGTGCGCCACTTCCGTGCGCCAGTTCAACGCCAAGGCCAGCGACGTGGCCAACACTGTCGTACTGTGCATCTCCGCTGACCTGCCGTTCGCCCAAGCCCGCTTCTGCGGCGCCGAAGGCCTGGAAAACGTACAGAACCTGTCGACCCTGCGCGGTGCCGAGTTCATCCAGAACTACGGCGTGGCCATCGCCGACGGCCCGCTCAAAGGCCTGACCGCTCGTGCCGTTGTGGTTCTGGACGAAAACGACAACGTGCTGCACAGCGAACTGGTTGGCGAAATCGCTGACGAGCCGAACTACGAAGCGGCACTTGCTGTTCTGAAATAAGTCTGGCTTTACAATGTTTAACGGCCTGGCCCTGTCCAGGCCGTTTTCATTTGTGCTTCAGTGCCTTACACAAAACCACTGCTACGTAAGCCAAAGGTAAATTGCCGGTAAAGGCGCTTTGCTTAAAACCCGCCAGTGCTTATCGTTCAGCCTCATGTAAAAAAGCCCACGCGCCCAATGGTTGATCACTCAATGCAATCCTCCGCTTCCCATAGTCCTCGTCGCTGGCTGTTCGGCCTGCTTGTCCTGTTGGTCATCGCCGCCCTGTGCTGGAAATTCTGGCCCGGCAGCGCTGCACCCAAAGAGGCTGCGGGGCAGAAAGCCGTCGCGGGGCATACCGGCAGGTCAGGCGGAATGCGACCTGGATTCGGCGGGGCGTCCGGGCCGGTACCGGTGCGAGTGGCGCCGGCAGTCACTGGTGATTTCCCTCTGTACTTCAAGGCGCTGGGCACGGTCACGGCGCTGAACACCATCAATGTCCGCAGCCGCGTCGGCGGTGAGCTGGTCAAGATCTATTTCGAAGAAGGGCAGATGGTCAAGGCCGGCGACCTGCTGGCCGAAATCGATCCGCGTCCGTACCAGAACGCCTTGCTCCAGGCCGAAGGCACCTTGCTGCAGAATCAGGCGCAGCTGAAAAACGCCCAGGTCGATGTCGAGCGTTATCGCGGCCTGTACCGCGAAGACAGTATTGCCAAGCAGACCCTGGACACCGCCGAAGCGCTGGTCGGTCAGTTCCAGGGCACCGTCAAGACCAATCAGGCGGCGGTCAACGATGCCAAGCTCAATCTCGAATTCACCCGGATCCGCGCACCGATCACCGGTCGCGTCGGCCTGCGTCAACTGGACGTCGGTAACCTGGTCGCGGCCAACGACACCACTGCATTGGCGATCATCACCCAGACCCAACCGATCAGCGTGGCCTTCACCTTGCCGGAAAACAGCCTCGACACCGTGCTCGCCCGTTATCGCAGCGGCGCCAAACTGCCGGCTGAAGCCTGGGACCGCGGTGATACCAAACTGCAAGCCACGGGCGTGCTGCAGAGCCTGGACAACCAGATCGACGTCACCACCGGCACCCTGAAATTCAAGGCCCGTTACGAGAACCGCGATCAGTCGCTGTTCCCCAATCAGTTCGTCAATGTGCGCCTGCTGGCCGACACCCTCAAGGACGTCGTACTGGCGCCTTCCGCCGCGATCCAGTTCGGCACCAACGGCACGTTCGCCTATGTCCTGGACGGTGACAAGAAGGTCAAGATCCGTCAGTTGAAAGTCGGCGCCAGTGACGGCCTGAACACTGTGGTCACCGAAGGCCTGTCGGCGGGCGATCGGGTCGTATTGGAAGGCACTGACCGCCTGAAGGAYGGCAGCGACGTGGAGGTGGTCAACGACCGCCAGGACGTGCCGACCACGCCAACCGAACACCTGCAAGGCAAGTCGGCGGCCGACGCGGCTGAGCCTGCGACCACTGACAAGGCGAAAAAGGACGGCGCATGAATCTCTCGCGGCTGTTCATCCTTCGCCCGGTAGCCACCACGCTGAGCATGCTGGCCATTATCCTGGCCGGCGTCATCGCCTATCGGCTGCTGCCGGTGTCGGCGCTGCCCCAGGTCGATTACCCGACCATTCGCGTCATGACCCTGTATCCCGGCGCCAGCCCGGATGTCATGACCAGCGCAGTGACTGCGCCACTTGAGCGGCAGTTCGGGCAGATGCCCGGCCTGACGCAAATGACCTCCACCAGTTCCGGCGGGGCGTCGGTGCTGACCCTGCGGTTCAGCCTCGACATCAACATGGACGTGGCCGAGCAACAAGTTCAGGCGGCGATCAACGCCGCGACCAACTTGCTGCCCAAGGACCTGCCGGCACCGCCGGTGTACAACAAGGTCAACCCGGCCGACACGCCGGTGCTGACTCTGGCCATCACCTCCAAGACCATGCTGTTGCCCAAGCTCAACGATCTGGTCGATACGCGCATGGCACAGAAGATTGCCCAGATCAGCGGCGTCGGCATGGTCAGCATTGCCGGTGGCCAGCGCCAGGCCGTGCGGATCAAGGTCAACCCCGAGGCCCTGGCGGCCAACGGCCTGAACCTGTCGGATGTGCGCACCCTGATCGGCGCCTCCAACGTCAACCAGCCCAAGGGTAACTTCGACGGCCCGACCCGGGTCTCGATGCTCGATGCCAACGATCAACTGACGTCGCCCAAGGACTACGCCAATCTGATTCTGGCCTACGCCAACGGCGCACCGTTGCGACTCAAGGACGTCGCGGAAATCGTCGACGGCGCCGAGAACGAGCGTCTGGCCGCTTGGGCCAACGAGAACCAGGCCGTGCTGCTGAACATCCAGCGTCAGCCCGGCGCCAACGTCATCGAGGTGGTGGACCGGATCAAGGCCCTGTTGCCGAGCATCACCGACAACCTGCCGGCCGGCCTCGACGTGGTGGTGCTGACCGACCGCACCCAGACCATCCGCGCCTCGGTCAAGGACGTGCAGCATGAATTGCTGATCGCCATCGCCCTGGTGGTCATGGTCACCTTCCTGTTCCTGCGTCGCGCCAGCGCCACGATCATTCCATCGGTGGCCGTACCGCTGTCGCTGATCGGTACGTTCGGCGTGATGTACCTGGCAGGGTTCTCGGTCAACAACCTGACCCTGATGGCCCTGACCATCGCCACCGGTTTCGTGGTGGACGATGCGATCGTCATGCTGGAGAACATTGCGCGCTTCATCGAGGAGGGCGACAGCCCGCTGAACGCGGCGCTCAAGGGTGCCAAACAGATCGGTTTCACCCTGATCTCCCTGACGTTGTCGCTGATCGCCGTGCTGATCCCGCTGCTGTTCATGGCGGACGTGGTCGGGCGGCTATTCCGCGAGTTCGCCATTACGCTGGCGGTGGCGATCCTGATTTCCCTGGTGGTTTCCCTGACCCTGACGCCGATGATGTGCGCGCGGTTGCTCAAGCGTGAACCCAAGGAAGCAGAGCAGGGCCGCTTCTACCGTGCCAGCGGCGCGTTCATCGACTGGATGATCGCCGCCTACGGACGCAAGTTGCAGTGGGTGCTCAAGCACCAGCCACTGACCTTGATGGTGGCCATTGGCACATTAGCGCTGACGGTATTCCTCTACATGGTGGTGCCCAAGGGTTTCTTCCCGGTGCAGGACACCGGCGTCATCCAGGGCATTTCCGAAGCGCCGCAATCGATTTCCTTCACCGCCATGAGCGAGCGCCAGCAGGAACTGGCCAAGGTCATCCTGGCCGACCCGGCGGTCGAGAGCCTGTCCTCCTACATTGGCGTGGATGGCGACAACTCGACCCTCAACAGCGGTCGGTTGCTGATCAACCTCAAGTCGCACCACAACCGCGACCTGAGCGCCACGCAAGTGATTGCCCGGCTGCAACCGGAGCTGGACAAACTGGTCGGCATCCGCCTGTTCATGCAGCCGGTGCAGGACCTGACCATCGAAGACCGGGTCAGCCGCACGCAGTACCAGTTCAGCATGTCGTCGCCGGATTCGGAGTTGCTGAGCCTGTGGAGCGGGCGTCTGGTGGAGGCCTTGGCCGACCGGCCGGAGTTGACCGACGTCGCCAGCGATTTGCAGGACAAGGGCTTGCAGGTCTACCTGGTGATCGACCGCGATGCGGCATCGCGGGTCGGGGTGTCGGTGTCGAACATCACCGATGCGCTGTACGACGCCTTTGGTCAGCGGCAGATTTCCACCATCTACACCCAGGCCAGTCAGTACCGCGTGGTGCTGCAATCGCAGGCCGGCGAGAAGATCGGCCCGGATGCGTTGAACCAGATTCACGTCAAGACCACCGATGGCGGGCAGGTGCGCCTGTCCAGCCTGGCGCATATCGAGGAGCGCCAGGCGCAACTGGCGATCACCCATATCGGCCAGTTCCCGGCAGTGATGATGTCCTTCAACCTGGCGCCCGGCGTGGCGCTGGGGCATGCGGTCGAGATCATCGAGCAGGTGCAGAAGGACATCGGCATGCCGATTGGCGTGCAGACCCAGTTCCAGGGCGCGGCGCAGGCGTTCCAGGCTTCGCTGTCGAGCACTTTGCTGCTGATCCTGGCGGCGGTGGTGACCATGTACATCGTGCTGGGCGTGCTCTACGAGAGCTACATCCACCCGATCACCATTCTTTCGACCCTGCCTTCGGCGGCGGTGGGCGCCTTGCTGGCGTTGATCCTCAGCGGCAACGACCTGGGCATGATCGCGATCATCGGCATCATTCTGCTGATCGGCATCGTCAAGAAGAACGCGATCATGATGATCGACTTCGCCCTCGACGCCGAGCGCAACCAGGGCATGGACCCGCAAACGGCGATCTATCAGGCGGCCTTGCTGCGTTTTCGGCCGATCCTGATGACCACCCTGGCCGCGTTGTTCGGTGCCGTGCCGTTGATGCTGGCCACCGGTTCCGGCGCAGAACTGCGCCAGCCGCTGGGTCTGGTGATGGTTGGCGGATTGCTGCTGAGCCAGGTTCTGACGCTGTTCACAACGCCTGTGATCTACCTGTACTTCGACCGTCTCGGTCGGCGCTGGGGTCGCAAGCCTGAGTCCGTGGAAGCGGTAGAGCAGCCATGAACCTTTCGGGACCTTTCATCAAACGCCCGGTGGCGACCATGCTGCTGAGCCTGGCGATCATGCTGCTGGGTGGCGTGAGCTTCGGTTTGCTGCCCGTGTCGCCGCTGCCGCAAATGGACTTTCCGGTGATCGTGGTCCAGGCCAGTCTGCCCGGGGCCAGCCCCGAGGTGATGGCATCGACCGTGGCCACGCCGCTGGAACGCTCTTTCGGCGCCATTGCCGGGGTCAACACCATGAGCAGCCGGTCCAGCCAGGGATCGACCCGGGTGATCCTGCAATTCGACCTCGACCGCGACATCAACGGCGCGGCGCGGGAAGTGCAGGCGGCCATCAATGCCTCGCGCAACCTGCTGCCGAGCGGGATGCGCAGCATGCCGACCTACAAGAAGGTCAACCCGTCCCAGGCGCCGATCATGGTGCTGTCGCTGACCTCGGATGTGCTGGAAAAAGGCCAGCTCTATGACCTGGCCTCGACGATCCTGTCCCAGAGCCTGTCCCAGGTGCAGGGCGTCGGCGAGGTGCAGATCGGCGGCAGTTCCCTGCCGGCGGTACGTATCGAGCTCGAACCGCAGTCGCTGAACCAGTACGGCGTGGCCCTGGACGATGTGCGCAACACCATCGCCAATGCCAACGTGCGCCGGCCCAAGGGCTCGGTGGAAGACGATCAACGGCTGTGGCAGGTCCAGGCCAACGACCAGTTGGAAAAGGCCAAGGACTACGAGTCGCTGATCATCCACTACAACGGCGGCGCGGCCCTGCGCCTGAAGGATGTGGCGAAAGTCAGCGATGGCGTCGAGGACCGCTACAACAGCGGTTTCTTCAACGACGACGCGGCGGTGCTGCTGGTGATCAACCGGCAGGCCGGCGCCAACATCATCGAGACGGTCAACGAGATCAAGGCGCAACTGCCGGCATTGCAGGCGGTGTTGCCGGCCAGCGTCAAGCTGAACCTGGCCATGGACCGCTCGCCCGTCATCAAGGCGACGCTGCACGAAGCGGAAATGACCCTGCTGATCGCCGTGGCGCTGGTGATTCTGGTGGTGTTCCTGTTCCTCGGTAACTTCCGCGCCTCGCTGATTCCGACGCTGGCGGTGCCGGTGTCGCTGGTCGGCACCTTTGCCGTGATGTACCTCTACGGTTTTTCGCTGAACAACCTGTCGCTGATGGCGCTGATCCTGGCCACCGGGCTGGTGGTGGACGATGCCATCGTGGTGCTGGAGAACATTTCCCGGCACATCGACGAAGGCGTGCGGCCGATGCGGGCAGCGTACCTCGGTGCCCAGGAAGTCGGTTTTACTTTGTTGTCGATGAACGTGTCGCTGGTGGCGGTGTTCCTGTCGATCCTGTTCATGGGCGGGATCATTGAAAGCCTGTTCCGCGAATTCTCCATCACCCTGGCGGCGGCCATCGTGGTCTCGCTGCTGGTGTCGTTGACCCTGACCCCGATGCTCTGCGCCCGATGGCTCAAGCCGCATACGCCGGGGCAGGAGAACCGCCTGCAACGCTGGAGCCGGCGGGCCAACGACTGGATGGTCGGCAAATACGCCACCAGCCTCGACTGGGTGCTGCGCCACAAGCGCCTGACGTTGCTCAGTCTATTCGTGACAATTGGTGTGAACATCGCGTTGTATGTGGTTGTTCCTAAAACATTTATGCCGCAGCAGGATACCGGCCAGCTGATCGGTTTCGTGCGCGGCGACGACGGCCTCTCGTTCAGTGTGATGCAGCCGAAGATGGAGATTTTCCGCCGGGCGGTGTTGAAGGACGAGGCCGTAGAAAGCGTCGCCGGGTTCATTGGCGGTTCCAACGGCACCAACAACGCCTTCATGCTGGTGCGCCTGAAGCCGATCAAGGAACGCAACATTTCCGCACAGAAAGTCATCGAACGCCTGCGCAAGGAAATGCCCAAGGTCCCCGGCGCACAACTGATGCTCATGGCCGACCAGGACCTGCAATTCGGTGGCGGCCGCGAACAGACCAGTTCGCAATACTCGTACATCTTGCAAAGCGGGGATCTGGGGGCGTTGCGCGAGTGGTATCCGAAAGTCGTCACTGCGCTCCGGGCCTTGCCGGAACTGACGGCAATCGATGCGCGGGAAGGCCGGGGTGCCCGGCAAGTGACCCTGATCGTCGACCGCGACCAGGCCAAGCGCCTGGGTGTCGATATGGACATGGTCACGGCGGTACTGAACAACGCCTACAGTCAGCGGCAGATTTCAACCATCTACGACAGCCTCAACCAGTATCAGGTGGTGATGGAGGTCAATCCGAAATACGCCCAGGACCCGATCACTCTCAAGCAGGTCCAGGTGATCACCGCTGACGGCGCGCGGATCCCGCTGTCGACCATTGCCCATTACGAAAACAGCCTGGAAAACGACCGGGTCAGCCACGAAGGCCAGTTCGCTTCGGAAAGCATTGCCTTCGACATGGCCGAAGGCGTGACCGTGGAGCAGGGCAGTGCCGCCATTGAACGAGCGATTGCCAAGGTCGGCCTGCCGGAAGACGTGATCGTGAAAATGGCCGGCACCGCCGACGCCTTTGCCGCCACGCAAAAAAGCCAGCCGTTCATGATTCTCGGCGCGCTGGTGGCGGTGTATCTGGTGCTCGGCGTGTTGTACGAAAGCTACATTCATCCGCTGACCATCCTGTCCACGCTGCCGTCGGCCGGGGTCGGCGCGTTGCTGTCGATCTATGCACTGGGCGGCGAGTTCAGCCTGATTTCGTTGCTGGGGCTGTTTCTGCTGATCGGCGTGGTGAAGAAAAACGCCATTCTGATGATCGACCTGGCGTTGCAACTGGAACGACACCAGGGCATGGCACCGCTGGAATCGATTCGCAGTGCCTGCCTGCAACGTTTGCGACCTATTCTGATGACCACCCTGGCGGCGATCCTCGGTGCCTTGCCGTTGCTGCTGAGCCGTGCCGAAGGGGCGGAAATGCGCCAGCCACTGGGCCTGACCATCATCGGCGGGCTGATCTTCAGCCAGGTGCTGACGCTTTACACCACCCCGGTGGTTTACCTCTATCTCGACAAACTGCGCCATCGCTTCAATAAATGGCGTGGGGTGCGTACCGATGCTGCTCTGGAAACTCCGCTATGACTGAACGTTCGCTTTTCAACCTGGCTGCACCGCTGATCACAGCCCGAGGCTCGCGTGTGTTGAGCCTGTCACTGTGCGTGGCGATGCTCAGTGCCTGCGCCGTCGGCCCGGATTACCAGCGCCCGCAAACCGCGGAACCGGCGCAGTACAAGGCCGCAGAGGGCTGGCGTCAGGCCAATCCGAGCGATGCCTTGGCGCGTGGTGCGTGGTGGGAGTTGTATGGTGACCGGCAGCTCAACGACCTGGTCGAAAAGCTCAACAGCTCCAACCAGACCGTCGCCCAGTCCGAAGCCCAGTACCGGCAGGCCCAGGCGTTGGTGCGCAGCGCACGCGGGGCGTTTTTCCCGACGGTCGACCTGAACGTCAGCAAGAACCGCTCAAGCCAGGGCACCGGCAGCAGCAACTCCAGCCTGAGCAGTTCTTCCAGCGGTATTCGCGACACGTACTCGGCCCAGGCGGGCGTCAGTTGGGAAGCGGATGTCTGGGGCAAGCTGCGCCGGGGCCTGGAAGCCGACACCGCGAATGCCCAGGCCAGCTTTGCCGATTTGGCCGCGATGCGCCTGAGTCAACAGTCGGAGCTGGTGCAGAATTACCTGCAATTGCGCGTGATCGATGGTCAGAAGCGCTTGCTCCAGGACACGGTCGAGGCTTATCAGCGTTCGCTGAAAATGACCGAGAACCAGTACCGCGCAGGCGTATCCGGCAAGGACGCCGTGGCCCAGGCTCAGACGCAGCTCAAGGGCACCGAAGCCGATATGATCGACCTGATCTGGCAACGCGCCCAGTTCGAGAACGCCATTGCCGTGCTGATCGGCTTGCCACCGGCGCAGTTCAGCCTGGCGGAAAGCCAGGACATTCCGCCGTTGCCGCAAGTACCGTCGGCGCTGCCTTCGCAGTTACTGGAGCGGCGCCCGGACATTGCTGCCGCCGAGCGTTCGGTGATGGCCGCCAACGCCAACATCGGTGTGGCCAAGGCCGCCTATTACCCCGATCTGACACTGAACATGAACGGCGGTTATAGCAGCAGCACCTATTCCAACTGGATCAGCCTGCCGAACCGCTTCTGGTCGGTCGGACCGCAATTGGCCATGACCCTGTTCGACGGCGGCCAGCGCTCGGCGGAAGTCGATCGCAGTGAAGCGGCCTATGACGAAACGGTGGCCAAGTACCGCCAGACCGTGCTGGACGGATTCCGCGAGGTGGAAAACTTCCTGGTGCAGCTCAAGGTGCTTGAAGACGAAGCCGTCGTGCGCCAACAGGCACTGGACGCCGCTCGTGAATCGCTACGCTTGACCCAGAACCAGTACAAGGCCGGTTTGATTGCCTACATCGATGTGGTGGTGACCCAGGCGGCGGCGCTGAGCAATGAGCGCAGTAACCTGGACCTGCTGCAAAGCCGCTTGATAGCCAGCGTGCAGTTGATTGCCGCGTTGGGGGGTGGCTGGGATGGGCAGCTTCAGGTGAGTGAAAGCCGATAGTGCAATCTAACGCACGCTGCTATCCCAAAGGTTTTGTGGCGCCAGCAGCTTGAAGCGAGTTAATGTAAAACCTTAAAACAAGCGTTTCATCGGACTGATGGCCCTTTGCTCATTTTGTGAGTGCGTTCTCATTTGGAATCAGTACAATCGCCGCATTTGCCCCCCAGCGAGAATCAATACCATTGACGGGGGCATGCGCGAGAAGTCCCCATGCTCATCGGTAGCTATTCCCCCACCCTGGTCATCATTTCGCTCTGTGTCGCGATTCTCGCCTCATACACCGCACTCGACCTGACCGGACGCATTGCCACTGCCAAAGGCCGCGCCGTGCATTTGTGGACCGCGGGCGGGGCCATTGCCATGGGCATCGGCATCTGGTCGATGCACTTTATCGGCATGCTCGCGTTCAAGTTGCCGATCGACCTGGGGTACGACGGCACCATCACCCTGTTGTCGCTGCTGATTGGCGTGCTCTCCAGCGGTTTTGCGCTGTGGCTGGTCAGCCAGCCGCAATTACCGGCCTGGCAACTGGCCTTTGGCGCGTTGGTCATGGGCGCCGGCATCAGCGCGATGCACTACACCGGCATGGCCGCCATGCGCATGCAACCGGGCATCGACTACGACCCGACGCTGTTCGGCACCTCGCTGATGATCGCTGTCGGTGCTTCGGGCGCGGCATTGTGGATTGCTTTCCGCCTGCGCCAGCACACGCCTTATGTCCGTCTGATCCGTGGTGGTGCCGCCGTGATCATGGGTATCGCCATCGTCGGCATGCACTACACCGGCATGGCCGCCGCACGCTTTGCCGATGGCAGCTTTTGCGGGGCGGTGGTCAATGGCCTGAGCGGCAAGGGCCTGGACAACCTGGTACTGGTCACCACGCTGGCGGTGCTGAGCATCGCTTTGCTGACCTCGATCCTCGATGCGCGCCTGGAGGCCCGCACCGCGAGCCTGGCCGAGTCGCTGACCGAGGCCAACCGTGAACTGACCCAACTGGCCCTGCATGACACCCTCACCGGGTTGCCGAACCGGATGTTGCTCGCTGATCGTATCGATCAGGCCATGTCGTGGGTCCGGGAAGAGGGTGGCTGCTTTGCCCTGATGTTCATCGATCTGGACGGCTTCAAACCGGTCAACGATGCCTTTGGTCACCATATGGGTGATTTGCTGTTGCGCGAAGTGGCCTTGCGCCTGCGCGAAGACTTGCGTAGCCAGGACACCTTGGCGCGCATCGGCGGCGACGAGTTCGTGTTGCTGGTGCAATTGAGCGAACAGAACGACGCCTTGAGCCTGGCGGCCCGTCAGGTCGGGTTGATCGCGCGGGCGTTCCGGGTTGCCGAACATGATTTGCACATTTCCGCCAGCGTCGGCATTGCGCTCTACCCGGGTAATGGGCAGTCCGCCCAGGAGTTGCTGATGAACGCCGACGCGGCGATGTATCACGCCAAGGGCGCGGGTAAAAACGGCTACAGTTTTTTCGATGCCTCGATGAACAGCAACGCCCGCAAACAGCTGCAATTGCTGCAGGACTTGCGCAATGCCGTGGAACAACAGGAATTCAGCCTGTATTACCAGCCCAAGTTCGACGCCGCCAATGGCCGTCCGGTGGGCGCCGAGGCGTTGTTGCGCTGGGAGCACCCGACGCAAGGGATGCTGTTGCCGGACAAATTCATCGAAATGGCGGAAAAAACCGGCCTGATCATCCCGATTGGCGAGTGGGTACTCAACGAAGCCTGCCGGCAGATGCGCGAGTGGTACGTGTCGGGCTGCACCGATTGGCGCATTGCAGTGAACCTTTCGGCCATCCAGTTCTGTCATTCCGGGCTGGTCCAGAGCGTCGCCAAGGCCCTGGCGACTCACCATCTGCCGGCCAACAGCCTGACCCTGGAAATCACTGAAACCACCGCCATGAGCGATGCCGATGCGAGCATGACGGTGCTTCAGGAACTCTCGGAAATGGGCGTCGACCTGTCCATCGACGACTTTGGTACTGGCTATTCGAGCTTGATGTACCTCAAGCGCCTGCCGGCCAACGAACTGAAGATCGACCGCGGTTTTGTCCGCGACCTGGAGCACGACAGCGATGACGCCGCCATCGTTTCGGCCATCGTCGCCCTCGGCCAGGCGCTGGGGTTGCGCATCGTCGCCGAAGGTGTGGAGACGGGTGTGCAGCAGGACTTCCTGACTCAACTCGGTTGCGATTCGTTGCAGGGGTACCTGCTGGGGCATCCGTTGCCGGCCGCAGGCTTCATGGTGGAAATCCATCGCGGGGAGCAATTGGTCGAGCAGTTGAAAGCCAGTTCAGAACGCGAAATGTCGATGACATGACAGCTGACGTGAAGCCATGCAAAAACCGTCAATGGCGGTTATTCTAGCCCCCGACCGCTTAAGCTTTGATTGGGGGAAAGCTCGCATGGACAAAGTCATCGTCATCACCGGCGGTAGCCGCGGCATTGGTGCCGCCACCGCGCTGTTGGCCGCCGCGCAGGGCTATCGGATCTGCATCAACTACCAGGCCGACGAACAGGCTGCACTCGGCGTGCTCGAGCAAGTCCGTGCCCTCGGTGCACAAGCCATTGCGGTGCGGGCCGACGTCAGCATCGAAGACGAAGTCATCGCGCTGTTCGATCGGGTAGACAGCGAACTGGGCCGGGTCACCGCGCTGGTGAACAACGCCGGCACCGTCGGGCAAAAGTCCCGGGTCGACGAGATGTCCGAGTTCCGCATTCTCAAAATCATGAAAACCAACGTCCTGGCGCCGATCCTCTGCGCCAAGCACGCGATCCTGCGCATGTCGCCCAGGCACGGAGGGCAGGGCGGCAGCATCGTTAACGTATCGTCTGTCGCCTCGCGTTTGGGATCGCCCAACGAGTACGTCGACTACGCGGCCTCCAAAGGCGCGCTGGACACCTTCACCATCGGTCTGTCCAAGGAAGTGGCGGGCGAGGGGATTCGGGTCAATGCCGTGCGCCCTGGCTTCATCTACACCGATTTCCATGCCTTGAGCGGTGACCCGGATCGGGTCAGCAAACTGGAATCGGCGATTCCGATGGCCCGGGGCGGGCGTCCGGATGAGGTGGCGGAGGCGATTGTCTGGTTGCTGTCGGACAAGGCTTCTTATGCGACGGGGACATTCGTTGATCTGGGTGGTGGGCGGTAGTCTCTGAGACCTCTATTTGTCTGAATCGGCCCCTTAGCGAGCAGGCTCGCTACCACAGTTGACCAGCAACCCTGTGGGAGCGAGCCTGCTCGCGATAGCAATCTTTCAAACGACAGAGAACTATTCGCAGGACCTGACAATCCACGTCAATGTTTCTATCGCGTACCCGACCACCTCATTCCAAGGGCTGCCATCATTCAGTCGAGTGCAATTGCGATAGCACCGATTTGAAATCTTTCTGCGTCTACCTGTTATTTCCGACAGTAGGCCAATCAATGCATGACCCGTAGCTTGGTTTCGGGCGAAAGGAGGTGATTTGTTGTTTCTGAATCACTGTACTCAAACGAACTCTCAGCAACGGAGTATTTCCATGAACAATATCATCGACGATTATTTCGACACGGTCGCATCCCTGGGCGTCCCGCGGGCATATCACTCGGCTACCGTTCAATTTGACGGTCGTGTGCTGGTGGCAGGTGGTCTCAACGAGGCAGGGCGCAATCAATCCGAGGCTGGTCGCCAGCCTGAGGGCACGACCCCGACCCTTTGGCAGCAACTCGACATTGGAGCGTCGGCGTCGATTTCCGACGTCGAACGCTACGATGCGTCTGCAGATGCCTGGTCTCTTGTTTCTCCACTGATCGAGGCCCGTGCAGACCATTGTGCCGTGTGTTTGCACAGTGGGCAGATCATGATCATTGCGGGTTCCGGGTTCCGGGTCCCGGGGCACGCTCGACAGCGTCGAGTTGTATAACCCGTCAAAAAATTGCTGGACGGCGACGCAGGCGATGTCGACTCCGCGTTTTGCACACACCGCGACAGTTTTGGACACTGGGCTGGTCATGGTCTGTGCAGGCAACAATCTGTATCAAGGGGAGGGTCATGTACTCGACAGCGTAGAAATCTACGACCCGATATGCAATGGCTGGACCGTTGCCCCATCGATTCCAGTTGCACGGATGAACCACAGTGCCACGCTGCTGGCATCCGGAGAAGTACTGGTGTTGGGCGGGTATTCGGCAACGCGGAATGCAGCGATCGACGATGCCTCGCTGTTTGATCCGGTCAATCGAACCTGGCGCAACGTCAAACCATTACCTCAAAGACGAATGCAGCACACGGCAACACGGCTGAAGGACGGGCAGGTATTGGTGGTCGGTGGTACCGATGAACCTTTTGATCCCGGGCGGGAGGATGCGTACCTATACGATCCGAACTCGGACAGTTGGAGCGCTCCAATGCCAATGGCTTATGGCCGCATAGGTCATAGCGTGACACAACTGTGTTCGGGGCGCGTGCTCGTGGTTGGCTGTGCTTCAAACGATGAAGCCGCGTTTGTCACGGAAGTGTTCGACCCTGTCTCCCATCATTGGACAGTGTCTGCGGTATTGGAAACCGCTAGGTTTACACATACCGCGAGCCTGTTGTGTTCGGGGCGGGTACTGGTAGCAGCAGGGCAGCGGGTGACGAGTCACCCGTCTTATGTGGCCAGTGCCGAGCTGTTTACGGAGGGATGAGGGGGATCAGAACGACCGCACAATCCGCCCCAACGTCTCCATCGCCTTTTCCGAGTCCTCAGTCCAAGGACTCCCATAATTCAACCGAATACAATTCCTGAACCGCTGCGTCGGCGAAAAAATCGGCCCCGGCGCGATGCTGATCCCTTGCGCCAGCGCCATCTGGAACAACTTCAAGGAATCCATCTGCTCCGGCAGTTCCAGCCACAGGAAGTAACCGCCGGCCGGTTGGCTGACGCGGGTCTGCGCCGGGAAATAGCGGGCGATGGCGGCGAGCATGGCGCTTTGCTGGTCTTCCAGCGCGTGGCGCAATTTACGCAGGTGCCGGTCGTAGCCGCCGTGTTGCAGGTAATCGGCGATGGCGGCCTGGGCCGGCATCGAGGCACAGAGTGAGGTCATGAGTTTCAGTCGTTCGATTTTCTGCGCATAGCGCCCGGCGGCGACCCAGCCGATGCGGTAGCCGGGGGCCAGGCTCTTGGCGAACGAGCCGCAGTGCATCACCAGGCCTTCGGTATCAAAGGCCTTGGCCGGTTTCGGTGCTTGTTGGCCGTAATACAGTTCGGCGTAGACATCGTCTTCGATCAGCGGCACCTGGTGGCGGCGCAGCAGTTCCACAAGCTGCTGTTTCTTGGCCTCAGGCACAGTCGCGCCCATGGGGTTCTGGAAGCTGGTCATGCACCAGCAGGCCTTGATCGGATGGCGCTCCAGGGTTTGCTCGAGCACACCGAGGTCGATGCCGTCGCGCGGGTGCACGGGGATTTCCACGGCTTTGAGCTTCAGGCGTTCGAGCACTTGCAGGCAGGCGTAGAACGCCGGGGCTTCGATGGCCACCAGATCGCCGGGTTGGGTCACCGCTTGCAGGCACAGATTGAGGGCTTCCAGCGCGCCGTTGGTGATCAGCAGTTCTTCCATGGGCAGCATCAGCCCGCCGACCATGTAGCGCAGGGCGATTTGCCGGCGCAGCTGCGGGTTGCCCGGCGACATGTCGGTGACCACCATGCGCGGGTCCATCTCGCGGCTGGCGCTGGCCAGGGAGCGTGACAAGCGTTGCAGGGGAAACAGCGTCGGGCTGGGGAACGCCGAGCCGAAGGGCACGGTGTTCGGGTCCTTGATCGAGTCGAGCACCGAAAACACCAGTTCACTGACGTCGACCTCGGTGGACTCGTTGACCTGATTGCTGATCACCGGTTCGGAAAACGGCCGGGTTGCATGAGCGTTGACGAAGTAACCGGAACGCGGGCGAGCGCGGATCAGCCCGCGACGTTCCAGCAGGTAGTAGGCCTGGAACACCGTCGACGGGCTGACCCCGTAGGTCTGGCTGGCATAGCGCACCGAGGGCACACGCTGGCCCGGGCCGAGGACGCCGGAGCGGATCAGTTCTGCGATGTCGTCGGCGAATTTTTCGTAGCGTTTCATCAAAAGCCCGGTTGGGTGTCATTTGGAGAAAGGGGACGGTCGTACCGCCAAGATCGCAGCCTTCGGCAGCTCCTACAATGGATCGGCTTGCGTGCGCAGGAGCTGCCGAAGGCTGCGATCTTTAAAACTCT
The DNA here is from genome assembly GCF_056402055.1 of Pseudomonas sp. P4_C4. Classification (NCBI taxonomy): domain Bacteria; kingdom Pseudomonadati; phylum Pseudomonadota; class Gammaproteobacteria; order Pseudomonadales; family Pseudomonadaceae; genus Pseudomonas; species Pseudomonas sp. P4_C4. Next base: position 68,708 of record NZ_JBFUID010000018.1, read on the forward strand.
GCATCTTAAAGGCTCAGCGATTCATCGGCGCCACAAACCGGCTCTTCGCCACGCTGTAGGCGTCGGGCTCATCGTTGTCGACCACCTTGAAGCTGATGCTCTGTGAGCTGCTGGCCGGACGCTCCGTGAGCATCACCACCGACACTGGCACATCGACAATCTCGCCCGGCGCCAGGCTCAACCCGGTCTTGCCTTGCAACTCGAAACCATCGGCATCGACCAGGCGCAATTGGTAGTCCTGACGCTGCTGGGTTTTGTTGATCACCTTCAGACTGTAGATGTTTTCGATCTGCCCCTGGCTGTTCTCGCGGAACAGGCCCCGGTCCTTGCTGACGTCGAGCGACACCATCGGCCGTTCCACCAGCGCCACCACCAGGGCGGCAATCATCACCAGCAGCACGGCGGTGTAGCCGATCAGGCGCGGACGCAACAGGTGCGTCTTGCCACCCTGCAACTGATGTTCGGATGTATAGCTGATCAATCCTGGGGCGTAGCCCATCTTGTCCATGATCGAATCGCAGGCGTCGATGCAGGCGGCGCAACCGATGCATTCCATCTGCAAGCCATCGCGAATGTCGATGCCGGTCGGGCAGACCTGCACGCAGAGCTGGCAATCGATGCAATCGCCCAGGCCGACCTCCGCGGGTTTGACCTCGCGTTTGCGCGGGCCACGGTTTTCGCCCCGGGCCACGTCGTAGGAAATGGTCAGGGTGTCCTTGTCGAACATCACGCTCTGGAACCGCGCGTAGGGGCACATGTGCATGCACACCGCTTCACGCAGCCAACCGGCATTGATGTAGGTGGCGCCGGTAAAAAACAGCACCCAGAACAGGCTGACGCCGCTCATTTGCAAGGTCAGTAGCTCTTCGGCCAAAGGCCGGATCGGCGTGAAATAGCCGACGAACGTCAGGCCGGTCAGCAGGCTGATGGCCAGCCACAAGGTGTGCTTGGCCGAGCGACGCATCAGCTTGTTCAGGCCCCACGGCGCGGCTTGCAACTTGATCCGCTGGTTGCGCTCGCCCTCGGTGATCTTCTCGCACCACATGAAGATCCAGGTCCACGAACTTTGCGGGCAGGTGTAGCCGCACCAGACCCGTCCCGCGAACACGGTGATCGCAAACAGGCCGAAGGCGGCAATGATCAACAGCGCCGACAGCAGGATGAAGTCCTGCGGCCAGAAAGTCGCGCCGAAGATATGGAATTTGCTTTCGGAAAGATCCCAGAGCACCGCCTGGCGGCCACCCCAGTTCAACCACACGGTGCCGAAAAACAGCAAAAATAGAAAACCCGCACCGCTGATGCGCAGGTTGCGGAACAACCCGGTGAAGCTGCGGGTGTGGATGTGGTTGTCGCTGGATTTGGCCTTCATCTTTGGACGCGAAGGCTCGAATGTTTCTACGGTTCGGACGGGGATTCTCTCGCTCATGGTCTTTCGCTCATCAGCCTCCATCAGGCATGAGCACTATGAGTGGCGATCTGTTTGCATAACAGATTCAGGTGTTGCATTAAAAAGCGGATCAGATGGTGCTGGGCGCACGGCCTGCGACAACTTGAAGCACCCGCCCCACAAAGGTGCAAACGCCTATGCAAAACAGCTGAGGTGGGTGTTGATCAACGTCAGTCAAATCACCGAATCACTGTCGGTGGCTTCATGGGTACCGGCACCATCCTGAAAACCACGAGGGCGACGAAGGCCACGTCAAAGGCCTGACCACCGCCGCCATCTGCGTCGCGGCCGGGCTGGGCCGGGAGGCGACGGCGGTGCTCAGTTCATTGTTGGCGCTCGGGGTGTTCTGTGTGATGCCGAGGATTGTGAAGCTGATCGACAAGGATCATGTTCCTACGTGTAAGGGATCCACCATCACCGGCGGCATCGTCGTTGGTGGTTCTTCCCTTGGCGGTGGGATCGTGCCAGGAGTGGATTGTTCATTGTTCAAACCTCAGGTGGCACATGGCGTGAGTCGTGCTTTAGTTGGTGGACTAGTGGGTGGGTCGCAGCGCGAAGGACTTGATTGCACAAATTGTTGATGAAACTTTCCCGGCGACTGTCGCTCGGAACCTAAGTGAGTGCATTCCGGGGCGGACAGTCCAGCGGGATGGCGACCAGACACAAGCGCGTCCATGGGGCGTCAGGAGAGAGGCTCGATGACGGCTGAAAAACCGACTGAGTTGAGCTACAACCCGCACATGCCGCTGTCGCAGGCGTTGTTGCTGCCGCGTATCGTCATGGAAAACATCATGCCGACCCTTGAAGGCGGGCAGTTCGCGGTCAAGGCCGTGGTGGGGCAGGATGTGGTGGTGACGGCCAAGGTCTTCGCCGACGGGCATGACAAGCTGGGGGTTCGCGTGCGCTGGCGGGCCGAGGACGAGGACGTCTGGCAAAGCGCGGTCATGAACGATTTGGGCAACAACGGTTGGCAAGGGCAGTTCCGGGTCCACAGCCAGGGCCGTTATCTGTTCTGTATCGAAGCCTGGATCGATCAGTTCGCCAGTTTTTGCTATGAGCTGGAAAAGAAGCATGCGGCGGCGGTGCCCGTCAGCCTGGAATTGCAGGAAGGGCGGATTCATGTACAACAAGCCGCCGAACGCAGCGAAGGGCAACTCAGCGAGCAACTGGCGGCCTTGCACCATGAACTGTCAGGACTGCTCGAAGCCGAGCAGGTCGCGCTGTTTTTGCACCAGCGTAGTGCCGACCTCATGGCCCGCGTCGATCATCGTGCTTACCTGAGCCTGAGCCCGGAGTACCCGCTGGATGTGGAGCGCGAACTGGCGCAGTTCGCCAGTTGGTATGAATTGTTCCCGCGTTCGATCACCGACAGTCCGGCGCGTCATGGCACCTTCAATGACGTGCATTCACGGCTGGCGATGATTCAGGACATGGGCTTCGATGTGCTGTATTTCCCGCCGATCCACCCGATCGGGCGCAGCTACCGCAAAGGCCCGAACAACACCCTGACGGCGGGCCCCGATGATCCGGGCAGTCCCTATGCGATTGGTAGCGAGGAGGGCGGCCACGAGACGATTCACTCGCAGTTGGGTACCCGCGAAGACTTCCGGCGACTGGTGGCGGCCGCCGCGGCCCATGGCCTGGAAATCGCCCTCGACTTTGCCATCCAGTGTTCCCAGGACCACCCTTGGCTCAAGCAACACCCCGGCTGGTTCAACTGGCGGCCGGACGGCACGATCAAATATGCCGAGAACCCACCGAAGAAATACCAGGACATCGTCAACGTCGACTTCTATGCCCCCGAGTCGATTCCGAGCCTGTGGGTGGAACTGCGCGACGTCGTGGTGGGCTGGGTCGAGGAGGGTGTGAAGATCTTCCGCGTCGATAACCCGCACACCAAGCCTTTGCCGTTCTGGCAATGGCTGATCGCCGATGTACGGGCGTTGTACCCCGAGGTGATCTTCCTCGCCGAAGCCTTCACCACCCCGGCAATGATGGCGCGCCTGGGCAAGGTCGGTTATTCCCAGAGCTACACCTATTTCACCTGGCGCAACACCAAGGCCGAACTGGCGAGCTACTTCACGGAACTCAACGAATCGCCATGGCGCGAATGCTACCGGCCGAATTTTTTCGTCAATACACCGGACATCAACCCGGCGTTCCTCCATGACTCAGGGCGTCCCGGGTTCCTCATCCGTGCCGTGTTGGCGACCATGGGCTCAGGCTTGTGGGGCATGTATTCGGGTTTCGAGTTGTGCGAGTCGGCGCCGGTGCCGGGCAAGGAGGAGTACCTTGACTCCGAGAAGTACGAGATCCGCCCCAGGGACTTCAACGCGCCGGGCAACATCATTGCCGAGATCGCCCAGCTCAACCGCATCCGCAGGCAGAACCCGGCGCTGCACACGCATCTGGGGCTGAAGGTCTACAACGCGTGGAACGACAATATCCTGTACTTCGGTAAACGCAGCATTGACGGCAGCAATTTCATTCTGGTGGCGGTCAACCTCGATCCGCACAACGTGCAGGAAGCGAGCTTTGAGTTGCCCTTGTGGGAAATGGGCCTGCCCGATGACGCCAGCACTCACGGTGAAGACCTGATGAATGGCCATCGCTGGACCTGGTACGGCAAGCAGCAATTGATGCGGATCGATCCGGCGTATCAGCCGTTCGGGATTTGGAGGATTACCACTGCTTGAATGCGCCGCAAACCACCCTGTAGGAGCTGCCGAAGGCTGCGATCTTTTGCTTTACAGCGAAGATCAAAAGATCGCAGCCTTCGGCAGCTCCTACAGGGGGCGTTTTGAGAGCGGCCTTAATGAATTCACCAGGAGTTTCACATGGCGAAGAAACCCAAGGCAGCCACGTTCATCAAGGACCCGCTCTGGTACAAGGACGCGGTGATCTAWCAAGTTCATGTCAAATCGTATTTCGACTCCAACAACGACGGGATTGGCGATTTTCCCGGCCTCATCGCCAAGCTCGACTACATCGCCGACCTTGGGGTCAACACCATCTGGTTGTTGCCGTTCTATCCCTCGCCACGGCGCGACGACGGTTATGACATCGCCGAGTATCGCGGCGTACACAGTGACTACGGCACCATGGCCGATGCCCGGCGTTTCATTGCCGAGGCGCACAAACGCGGCCTGCGGGTGATCACCGAGCTGGTCATCAACCACACCTCCGACCAGCACCCGTGGTTCCAGCGCGCACGCAAGGCCAAAAAAGGTTCGGCCGCCCGGGACTTCTACGTGTGGTCCGATGACGATCAGAAATACGACGGCACCCGCATCATTTTCCTCGACACCGAAAAGTCCAACTGGACCTGGGACCCGGTCGCCGGCCAATACTTCTGGCACCGTTTCTATTCCCACCAGCCGGACCTGAACTTCGATAACCCGCAAGTGATGAAAGCAGTGCTGTCGGTGATGCGTTACTGGCTCGACATGGGCATCGACGGCTTGCGCCTGGACGCCATTCCCTACCTGATCGAACGCGACGGCACCAACAACGAGAACCTGCCGGAAACCCACGACGTCCTGAAAAAGATCCGCGCCGAAATCGACGCCAACTACCCCGACCGCATGCTGCTGGCCGAGGCCAATCAATGGCCGGAGGACACACAGCTGTACTTCGGCGACACCGATAAAAAAGGCCTGAACGGCGACGAATGCCACATGGCCTTTCACTTCCCATTGATGCCGCGCATGTACATGGCGCTGGCCCAGGAAGATCGCTTCCCGATTACCGACATTCTGCGCCAGACCCCGGACATTCCCGCCAACTGCCAATGGGCAATCTTCCTGCGCAACCACGATGAGCTGACCCTGGAGATGGTCACCGACAAGGAGCGCGACTACCTGTGGAATTACTACGCTGCCGACCGCCGCGCACGGATCAATCTGGGGATTCGCCGCCGTCTGGCGCCTTTGGTGGAGCGCGACCGTCGTCGGGTCGAGCTGCTCAACAGCCTGCTACTGTCGATGCCCGGCACGCCGACCCTGTACTACGGCGATGAAATCGGCATGGGCGACAACATCTACCTCGGTGACCGCGACGGCGTACGCACGCCGATGCAATGGTCCATCGACCGCAATGGCGGCTTCTCCCGCGCCGACCCGGCCAGCCTGGTGCTGCCGCCGATCATGGACCCGCAATATGGCTACCTGTCGGTCAACGTCGAAACCCAGGCCGGCGATCCGCATTCGCTGTTGAACTGGACCCGGCGCATGCTTGCCGTGCGCAAGCAATCCAAGGCCTTCGGGCGCGGTACGTTGAAGATGCTTTCGCCCAGCAACCGACGGATTCTGGCCTACACCCGTGAATACACCGGGGTGGATGGCAAGCACGAAGTCATTCTGTGCGTGGCCAATGTGTCGCGCAGTGCCCAGGCCGCCGAGCTGGATTTGTCGGCCTACGTTGGCATGGTGCCGGTGGAAATGCTCGGGGGTAACGCGTTCCCGCCCATTGGCCAGCTGAATTTCCTCCTGACGCTGGCGCCCTACGGCTTTTACTGGTTCGGCCTCGCCGCGGAAAACCWGATGCCGAGCTGGCACGTGGAGCCCGCACAAAGCCTGCCGGACTTCACCACGCTGGTGCTGAAAAAACGCATGGAAGAGCTGCTCGAAGCGCCGTCACGCACCACGCTGGAGCAAAGCATCTTGCCGAGCTGGTTGCARAATCGCCGCTGGTTCGCCGGCAAGGACGCCGCCATTGAACAGGTCGATCTGGCCTATGGCGTGCGTTTCGGCGATCCGCAGCATCCGGTGCTGTTCAGTGAGATCAATGTCACCAGTGGAGGCCAGCGCAGCCGCTACCAGTTGCCATTCGGCTTTATTTCCGAGGATCAGGTCGGTACTCCGTTGCCTCAGCAGTTGGCGTTGTCGCGGGTACGGCGTGGGCGCCAGGTCGGCCTGATCACCGATGCCTTCAGCCTGGACTCCTTTGTGCATGCCGTATTACAGGGCATTCAGGCCGGCACCGTGTTGGCATCCAGTGATGGCGACATTCGCTTCGAGTCCACCGCCGAACTTGAAAAACTCGGCCTCAATGCCGAGTCCCCGGTGCGATACCTGTCGGCCGAGCAGTCCAACAGCTCGGTGGTGATCGGCAACAGCCTGGTGCTGAAGCTGATCCGCAAGGTTGCCTGCGGTGTGCACCCGGAGCTGGAAATGAGCGCGTTCCTGACCGAAGCCGGGTTCAGCAATATTTCGCCATTGCTGGGTGCGGTGGTGCGCCGGGACGGGGCGGGTGAAGACAACCTGCTGATGATCGCCCAAGGCTATCTGAGTAACCAGGGCGATGCCTGGGAGTGGACGCAGAACAACCTCGAACGGGCGCTGCGCGATGAGCTGGCCGACGCCGTGTCCGAGCAGGAACAACACTACAACGCGCTGGGCGAACTGAAAGATTTCGCCGCTATGCTCGGTCAGCGCCTGGGGGAAATGCATCAGGTGCTGGCGGCGCCGAGTGCCAATCCGGACTTCTTGCCCCAGGTCACCACGCAGAAGGAGACGCTGGCTTCGGCCAAGGATGTCGCGGCGCAAATCGATCACGCGTTGAACTTGCTCAAGCAGCATAAAAATCAACTGAATACGGCGGACCAGACCCTGGTCAGCCGTTTGCTGGACAACAGGAAAGCCATCCTCGGCCATGTACAGGCACTGGGCAAGAAGACCGCGGGCGGCTTGCGCATTCGTGTGCACGGCGACCTGCATCTGGGGCAGGTGTTGGTGATCAAGGGCGATGCCTACCTGATCGACTTCGAAGGCGAACCGGCCCGGCCATTGCATGACCGACGGGGCAAACACAGCCCGTACAAGGATGTCAGCGGCGTGCTGCGTTCCTTCGACTATGCGGCGGCGATGGCGATCAATGTGCAGAGCGTCGACAACACCGCGGCGGCCGATGCCGCGCGCTTGCGGGTCACCGATCGCTACTTGAGCGAGGCGCGGCATGCATTTGTCGACGCTTATCGGCTGGCGGCAGCTAGTCTTGCCCATGCATGGCAAGATCCAGAAGGCGAGGATGCCGCGCTGGCGTTGTTCGGTCTGGAGAAGGCGGCGTATGAAGTGGCCTATGAGGCGGAAAATCGCCCCACCTGGTTGCCCGTGCCGTTGCACGGTTTATATGGATTATTGAGTGGGCTTAAACCCTTTTCCGATCTTGGTGGAGAGTAGTCATGAGTGTCTCGAACAAGGAACAGGGTCATCACAAAGAAGCGCTGCTGCCCAACACGCGGGATATCGATGCATTGGTGCGCGCCGAGCATATCGATCCTTTTGCCATTCTTGGCCCACATGGTGACGGTGCCGGCGGGCAATTCATCCGTACTTACCTGCCGGGTGCCCTGAGTGTGCAGGTGCTGGCCAGGGATTCCGGCGAAGAGCTTGGTCACCTTGAAGTCACGGAGACGCCGGGGTTGTTCGTCGGGCATTTCCAGCATGCGCAAGCGTATCTGTTGCGCACCCGTTGGGCCGGCGGCGAGCAAACCGCAGAAGATCCTTACAGCTTTGGCCCGTTGCTGGGCGAAATGGACTTGTACCTGTTTGCCGAAGGCAATCACCGCGACCTCAGTGCATGTCTGGGCGCGCAACTGAAAACCGTGGACGGTGTCGACGGCGTGCGTTTTGCCGTGTGGGCACCGAATGCCCGGCGGGTGTCGGTGGTCGGTGATTTCAACGTCTGGGACGGGCGCCGGCACCCGATGCGCCTGCGTCATCCCACCGGTGTCTGGGAGTTGTTCATCCCGCGCCTGCAGGCCGGGGACACCTACAAATACGAGATTCTCGGCGCCCACGGCATACTGCCGTTGAAGGCCGATCCCGTGGCACTGGCCACCAGCCTGCCACCGGACACCGCCTCGAAAGTCGCTTCACCCTTGAACGTCGACTGGCAGGATCAGGACTGGATGATGGCCCGGGGCGACCGCCATCGGGTGACCGCGCCCTTGTCGATCTACGAATTGCACGCCGGCTCTTGGCAATGCGAGCTGGACGACCTGGGCGAAGTGGCCCGCCAGTACACCTGGCCGGAACTGACCGAGCGGCTGATTCCCTATGTCAAAGACCTGGGTTTCACCCACATCGAACTGATGCCGATCATGGAGCACCCGTTCGGCGGTTCGTGGGGCTATCAGTTGTTGTCGCAATTCGCGCCGAGTGCGCGCTATGGCACGCCGGACGAGTTCGCTGCGTTCGTTAACGCCTGCCACCAGGCCGGGCTCGGGGTGATCCTCGATTGGGTGCCGGCGCATTTCCCCACTGATACTCACGGCCTGGCCCAGTTCGATGGCACGGCGTTGTACGAGTACGGCAACCCGCAGGAAGGTTTCCACCAGGACTGGGACACGCTGATCTACAACCTGGGGCGCACCGAAGTGCACGGCTACATGCTGGCGTCGGCGCTGCACTGGCTCAAGCATTTCCATGTCGACGGCCTGCGGGTCGATGCGGTGGCCTCGATGCTGTACCGCGACTACTCGCGCAAGGCTGGCGAATGGGTGCCGAACCGCCACGGCGGGCGGGAGAACCTCGAAGCCATCGACTTCCTGCGCCACCTCAATGACGTGGTCGCCCTGGAAGCGCCCGGTGCATTGGTCATCGCCGAAGAATCCACCGCATGGCCGGGTGTCAGCCAGGGCACGCAACAGGGCGGCCTGGGCTTTGCCTATAAATGGAACATGGGCTGGATGCACGATTCGCTGCATTACATCCAGCAGGACCCGGTGTACCGTGCCCATCACCACAACGAGCTGAGTTTCGGCCTGGTGTATGCGTGGTCCGAGCGCTTTATCCTGCCGATCTCCCACGATGAAGTGGTGCACGGCAAACACTCATTGATCGACAAGATGCCCGGTGACCGCTGGCAGAAATTCGCCAACCTGCGGGCCTACCTGAGCTTCATGTGGGCGCATCCGGGCAAGAAACTGCTGTTCATGGGCTGCGAATTCGGCCAATGGCGCGAGTGGAACCACGACCAGCAACTGGACTGGTACCTGTTGCAGTACTCCGAGCACAAGGGCGTGCAGAAACTGGTGAGTGACCTCAATCGCTTGTACCGCGAAGAACCGGCGCTGCATGAGCAGGATGATGTACCGCAGGGCTTCCAATGGTTGATCGGCGATGACGCGATCAACAGCGTTTATGCGTGGCTGCGCTGGAGCAAGGACGGCCGGCCTGTGCTGGTGGTGGCCAACTTTACGCCGGTGCCGCGCGAGGCTTATCGCGTCGGGGTGCCGTTTGCCGGGCAGTGGAGCGAGGTGCTCAATAGCGATTCGTCGATTTATGCCGGTTCCAACTACGGCAATAGTGGCGGGGCGCTGGCCGAGGAAACGCCGAGCCATGGGCAGGCGTTGTCGTTGGTGTTGAATTTGCCGCCGTTGGCGGTGTTGATGTTGCGGCCGGAGGGGTAGACGCTCCTCTACTGCAATTGGGTGACTCGAATACTTTTCAGTATTCGAATTGCCTATTAAAAATAGCTTTCTTGAAAGATTATGTTTTCGATTTAAATCCATCTGGCACTGGGGGTGGATTTAAAATCGATTTTTTCAAGGAATATATTTGGCGTATTATTTTTGCCGGAATGGACTCCGGTTACTTTGAACTGAGTCTTCGGAGGGAATACGCTCTCTAACTCTGTGCTGTGTTCAATGCGATAGCCTCCATTAGTAACAAACATTACCGGTATTGTTGTGCTTTTGAATGCGGGGTTGTGAAATTTATAAGTAAATATCTGCGCGGTACGTTCATCCGGGCTAAATGACGTGAATCCACTGGTTTGTAATATGTCACCTTTTTTTATATCGAAATAGGGTGACCGCGCACCACGGAAAACAGCTGATTTTTGTCGGTCGCCTAGTGAGGCTTTCATCAGACGTATGGTTTGTATTGGATCATTTTTATGCCTAGCTAATAGCTCCATTGCAGGGCGGTAGCTATCTTTCTCCGTATCACTCGACATCTTGATGGTCCCCGCTGAGCCAAGATTCGTCTTTAACTCCACGAATGYAGCGTCCCTGGCACTCTGTAAGGATGTTGATTTTTGGATTGTATCTTCCATGTAATAATTTCTGGTAATTGCATTGATATATCCAGCGCCAGCATTGGTGCTCCAAAATATTTGAAGCCCCTTTTTTATGTTGTCGCTGAGGGGTGTTTGTTGTTTGCTTGAAGTTGATGGTCCTGCTGCGGCTTCAACTTTTTTCGAAGGTGAAAGCTCATTCATTACTCTCCTAATTGCTTTTTTGACAATATTTTCGTCATGGTATTTCAGATATATACCCTCAAGTGTTCTGAACGCCCCTTCTGGATCCGAAGCATGCGTTTCAAGAAAGCTAGGGAGGTTCAACATCTCTCTCGCCAAGTCGCCATGTGGAGACAGCCCGTCACGATCAAAAAGTGCAATAGGGTTATTTCTCACCATTCGATAGAAATTGAGACCATCAATCGCCCCCGCCGGATCCGGATTGATCCACCGCTGCAACCACGGCGCGTAATAGCGAAATCCATAATAATAAAGCCCCGTCGCATCCTGTTCCTTGCCGGAGTAACGCACGGTTTTGTATTTGGCTTCGGTCACATTTCGACCGGCCCAATACGCCGTGCCGCCAAAGGGGTAATACCATTCCTGGCTGATCAGGTCGGCGCTTTGATCCAGCTCCAGTGCGCTGGATTTCAGGTGATCGTTGAGGCTGTAACGCACCTGATCCTGTGTCATCTCATCGGGAGGCACCATGGCCCAATGCAGCACCTGCACGCTGTTACTGCCGGCGTCGGCGGTGATCACGTGGAGGATTTCCCTGGTGCCGCTGTGGCTACGGATTTCCAGACCGGGCAGGTAACGTACTTCGCGAGTGATCGTGYGGACATTGGTCTGGCTCGAGTGCACTTTGCGCACCCGTTGACCGCCGCCGTCGTAGACGTAGCACTCGCGATCATCCTCAGAATTTTCACGCACGACGGGTCGTACTTCCCGCAACTGGTTACGCAAGTCCCAACTCAGATATTGCCCCGGTTGCAGTTCACGCAGATTGCCGTTGGCATCGAAGCCGTTGGCCAATTCGTCCTCGGTTGGTGGCCGATTGTCGCGCTCGGGCAAACAGCGGTTGCTGTAGCGGGCTCGGGTCAAGGTGCGGCCATGGACTTGTGCGCCGACATGCACCAGATCCAGCAAATTGCCGCCGGCGTCGTAATGATAGGTCTGGGTGTAATTGGCGATCTGGCTGGGGTCCGGGGGCAGCGGCTGTAAGTCGGGCATGGCGGGGCCGCCGTTTCCGGTTTTCGCCTCGCAACCCGTGGCTTCGATCAACTGATACAGCGTGTCGTAGCGGTAGGTCTTGATCGGTTCGATGCGCTGGTTGTTGAAGTAGCGGATCGGCTGGGCGGCATCTTCGAGGCTCAGAACGTTGCCGGCTGCGTCGTAGCTGTATTTCAAGTCCTGCAGCGGCGTGCCGTTGGCTTTGTGTGCGCTGAGCCCAATGAGGCGACCATCCGCCGGATCGTAGTGGTGGCGGGTGACGACGCCGTTGCCGGCGGTTTCTGCTTCGATCTGGCCGGAGGCGTTGTAGCGAAGATGGCTGACCAGCGTGTGCTCTTTCCCGTCGGGGCCAGCCAGGGTCAGTCGCGTGTCGCTCAATTCACCGGCGACGGTGTAGGTAAAACGCTGCTGATTACCCAGTGCATCGATTTGCTGGAACAGTTCACCGCTGGCGGCATAGTGCAGGGCGGTGATGGCGCCCTCAGCAGGTTCAAGTAACGCATCGCGGGCGGGCACGGTGTCGGGCCAGTTCACGGGATTGGTTTCGAGCAAAAAATGCCGCGTCTGTTGTAGCAGTGCGCCAGCGATGCCGAGATCATTAAGGTGCAACGTCCCCGCCGGGTCGTCGTGGCGAATCAACTGACCGCACAGATTACGCGATGCCGCGCCGGCATCGACTCCCGCATAAGTAAAACGCTCAAGGACATGCTCGGCGACATCTTCACCACGTTCATGTACGGCCACCGGCCGCAGCAATGCATCGAACTCAGTCAGGGAATGGCTGCCGCGGCCGTCCCAAGCCTCGGCGCGTTGCCCGGCAGCGCCATGCAACGCCAGCCGCCACCCGGCATCCACGCTGTCACTCGACAACGGTGAGCCAGACAAACTGAACACCTGGCTAAGGTTGGCCGGTACCGACACATCGTTCTGCGCCAAGGCAAACAGATACGGATCCCGACTGGCCACTGCCCGGCCGACGGCATCGAAGCGTTGATGCGTCACTCGCATTTCAACCGGATCGGCCGCTTGCCGCCGATGGTACTGAACGGCCCTGACCGCCAGCCCACGCGCGTCTGAAACCGCAAGGGTTGGCGTGCCGTGATGCGTATGGTCCATAGACATCCGTGACGGCCTCGATCAGGGTGACTTGCCTATCACAATGCATCATCGCCAATGCCGTGGATACTGTAAGAAATACCAGTTTTCACCAGCACATCCGCACACCCAGGCTGCCAATCAACCCGTTCAAATCACTGTTATCCACGTCGCTGCTGTAGTCGGCGCTGACATACAGGCTCACGGTCGGCGTCACCCTGACGACCAGGCCCAGACCCAGTTCGACGGTCGAGGAACTACGGCTACTGCTGATCTTGTCGACCTGATCGAGGGTCACGGTGTTGCCGGTAGATGGGGTGTCCAGGGTGATGCGCTGATTGATCAATTGTGCCTTGGGGTTCAATCACCCGGTTCTCGCCAAGGCCGATGGGGAAACCACCTTCCACCGACAACGTCCTCGCACTGCCCTCGGTGGCTCTTCGGGTCCCTTGCTCGTTGCGGCCGAAGCCGCTGACTCCAGACCGACCCTTTGCATATGGCCGCTGGCGCTTTGCAGGGTAAATATCGCCGGGCCTTTGAGTTCGTGGGTGCCGGGGACGGCCAGCCCCAGGGAAAGGTAATCGGTTTGTACCTGGCGAGAGGGCTGGCCGTAGAGTTGGTCCCAGGCCGTGGGCGCGGCGTCTTCGGTGGATCGTCAAAAAAACTTCAGGCCGGAGCGCTTTTCAACCCTCACCACTTCACCCGAACCCCCACGTTACCGTACGTTCCCCGTTGTTGGTTGCTGTCGATATTGCTGGTGTAGTCGAGTCCGGCGTACACGCTGACCGAGGCTGCAACGCTCAGTACCATGCCGATACCGAGGTCGGCGGACGAGGTTCGTTGCTCGGTTTCGACCTGATCCACATGGTCAAAGGTGACCGTGTCGGTACCGGTGAAGGTGTGCCAGATATTGGCCCGCAGGTACGGTTCCAGCGGCCGGCCACTGACCTCGTAGCGACCCTTCAGGCGTGCGCCGACGCGAGCGGTCCAGGCGCTGTCGGAGTCGAACGAGACATGGGAGATGCCGTCGTCCTGGCTGTCGAGTTTGACCTTCTGATAAATCGCCTGGGCCTGGGGTTCGATCACCCAGCTACCGGTCACCGCGATCGGATACCCGACTTCTGCCGATAACGTCGTGACGTGACCGTCATTGTCGATCTTCAGTCCACTTTCGGAACGGTTGTCACCGTTGAGCCAGGTGTACATGGCCACGGTATCGAGATAGGCGCCGGCAGGATCGGTCAGGGTCCAGTAAACGCCAAGACTGTCACCTTGCAACTCCACCTTGCCGGAGCGTTTGCCTTCAAAGCCCTCGTTGAAACCGTCGACATCGCCTTGCAATCGACTGTGGCCGATAAAGAAACCGCTGCGCTGGGTTTGACCACTGGCCAACTGCGAAGCGAACAGGTCATTGCCGACCTGAAAGCCATTGAGCGAACCATCCAGTCTTGGCTTGACGGTGCCGGCCCAGGTCTGCTCGAGGTTCTTGCCATAGACCCGGCCCCAACCGGCGCTCAAGGCACCGGTTTCGGTCAGCAGGCGCTGATCGCCCTGACGGTCATGAAAAGTGCCCAAGGCGGTCAGGCTCAACTGTGCTGCTGCCGGCGGCACCACCGACCAGGTGGGCACTGCCTCGCGGTACAGGGGGATCGGGGCGGCACCGGGTACGGCGGCCGGTAACACCGGGGCTTCGACGGTTGCAACCCCATCAACACCGGAAGCCACAACCACCGGCGCGGCCACCGGCACCGCCACGATGGGCACCAGCGTCGGCGGCAAGGCGGGATCAGGATTGGCAACCGCAACCACTGGCGGCGCCACAACCGAGGAACGCAGGTACCAACTGTTTTCGCTGCCCGGTGTGATACCGCCTTTGAACAGGCGGTAATCGAAGGCGCCGACCGACACTGGCGCTTTCAGGGCGAACGCAGTGTTGTCGCTGACTGCCGTGCCTTTGGCCTGTACCAACTGGATGCCGTTTTGCTGGGTCAGGGCGCCTACGCCGCCAACGTTGGTGACGCTGATCAGGGTGCTGCCGGTCAGCGTCCCGTTGTTGACCACCAGCTTGTCGCTGGGAGAACTGTCATCGCCCACGGCGCTTTGCAGCAGCAACTGGCCGCCGTTACCCACGTAATTACCTTCAACCGTCAGGCTGTCATTGGTGCGCGAGTTGCCACCGGTGAGGTCGATGACCCCGCTGTTGTTCAAGGTAACGAGCCGACCTGCAGTCAAAGGCGCGATGCTGCCCTGCACCGACGTCAGCGTGCTGCTGCCATCGACGTTGAACACGCCCGTGCCGCTGGTGCTGTCCCCCAATTGAAAAGTGCCATCGAGATCAAAGCGCGAGCTGTTGCCGAGGTTGACCGTTTCCCAGTTGACGTAGCGGGTGGCGCCTGACGAGGTGGTGTGATCGAAGGTCAGCAGGTCATTGCCAACCCCGCCATTGAGGCTCGGGGTGAGGGTGCTTTCGGTGAGATTGCGCAAGGTCGCGCTATCGTTGCCCGCCTCAAGGAGAATTTGCGAGTGGATGATCCCGCCACCGTCCCACACCAGGCTGTCATCGCCATTGCCGGCGCGGATCTCGCCGACGACTTCCCCACCGGTAACCGTGATGCTGTCGTTGCCGTTGCTGACACTGATGTTGCCGCCGATACGGCCACCGGAAACGATGATGGTGTCGGTGCCTAAACCGGTCACCAGGTTGCCGAGGATCTGCCCCCCGGACATATCGAAAATATTGTTATCGAGTTTCATGTCGACCCGGCCAATGGTGCCGCCGGTCATTTTGGCGATGTCGCCATCCTCGAAGGCGCCGACGATGGTGCCGCCGGTCATCAGGAAGGTATCGTGGCCGTCGCCTTGGGCCAGGGACTGAATGGTCCCGCCAGACATGACGAAGTTATCGATGCCACTGCCCTGGCTGACCTCCCCGGTGACTTGCCCGGCACTGATCGTGAAGCTGTCCGCTGCGTCGCCCTGATCCACCGCGCCGGCCACGATGCCCGAGGCCATGGTCACGGTGTCGGTACCCGCGCCGAAGGTCACGTTGCCGTTGATCCTGCCGGTGCCATTGACGGGGAAGGTCAGGGAGTTATTGCCCGACAAATCGGTCAGCGGCCCGCTGTTGGTGCTGTCGCACACGAAATTGTCGTTACCGGCGGTGGGGGTGAGTGTGCAGGCTGCTTGGGCGGGAAAGGGCCAGCCCATGCATAAACAGATTGAAACGGCGCAGGTGCTGTAGCGGTACTTGGTCAGATCGGAAAAAGTCATGCTTATCTCCCGCGTTTGGATGGGCAGCTCTATGCCGCTCGCGATTAACGGTCACGCATCGGACGCACCTGTAGCGTGAGTTGCGAGACTGCATCGAAAGGCTACTGACCTTGGGGCAGCGTCGGTTACTGTGAAACAAGTGACCGCTTGGCTGCTGAGGTTAAGTTAAACGTTAACAACAGTTTTTGAATGTCGCTACTGTCATAAATGACAGTTTGAAATCTAAATTGGCTTTCAACATGGTAAATTTCGGATTGCTGTGTGAGTKAGATTTCAGGTGTCATCGAAAAAATTTTTGAATAGATGCTACTAGCCCGTTTCTCCGTCGTTGCGTTTGAAGGGTATTCTTGGACGACTCGAAAACGGCGTCGTTGGCAGCGGCCTCTCCAAACTTGCCCGGATTTTCTTCGGAGGAAATGACGGGGGCAGGCTGCACATGTATTAAAAAGCTGACCTTATTGTCAGAGGAAAATTTTTCAACCTTGGTAGCCATCAATCCGAAGTCACTCAGTATTCTTTTAGTGGATTTTCCATTTGGTGTCTTGTTCATAAAGGTTTGAAGTATTTTGTCACTTCCGCTTTTAAGGTGTTTAGTTTCTTTTAATGTTTCCTTGTTGATGACGTTACTTCTGGTAATGAGGGACGGTAGATGTCCAAAGAAGTTTTGTTCTCGAGCTATTTTTGTGTACTGAAATTTCACCACTTCATTTGCGTAGTAATCCGTTGTGGTGGGGTTTCGAAAGTTATGCATGAATTGCCAGTGATCTGGTTGGAAAATATTGTGAAAATTATCAGAAATAAATGAAGAGTTTATGCCGTATTTCATTATTGATTGATGGATGAAGTTTTTTTCGATGAAGTCTATGTGCTTTTTTACTGCTTCGCTATCTAGGTTAAAGCGTTCTTCTAAGTTTTGATCGTAATAAGAGATGTTTGGTTCAGCGTTTTGTCGGCCTGACGTTAATGGTCGATGCGGATTTGTTGTTGATGTGCGCCCAAGGCCATTTTCATCAAAAAAAACCACCGGACTATTCTTCACCATCAAATACCGATTCAGCCCATCCACATTCCCCGCCGGATCCGGACTCATCCACCGTTGCAACCACGGTGCGTAATATCGATAACCATAGTAATAAAGCCCTGTCGCATCCCGCTCCTTTCCTGAATAACGACGAACCTTGTCTCTCGATTCCAATGCACTGTTGCCAGCCCACCACGCCGTGCCGCCAAACGGGTAAAAACCTTCCTGGTTCAATAGCCTGGCATTTTCATCCAACTCCAGTGTGCAGGAACCAAGCAAGTCGCTGAGGCTGAATCGCAGTTGATCATTCTTTACGTCCTTTGGAGGGGGCACTGTCCAGTGCATCATCCGTACCTGGCTACGTCCCGCGTCGGCTGTAATCGCATGTCGTTCTTCACCGTGCACGGCGTCGATGTGAATTTCCAGCCCCGGTAAATAGCGTGTCTCAGCAAGTAAGGTGCGACGGCCGGTGTGGGTGATGCGCACCTTACGCAGGCGTTGTCCTCGCGGGCCATAGATGTAGCGCTCATGGTCATCAGGCCCGTCATCGCGCTTGACCATCGTGACCTCACTCAACTGCTGACGACCGTCCCAGCGGATGAACTGGCCAGGTTGCAGTTGTTGTTGATTGCCGCAGGGATCAAACCCATTGGCGATGTCCTCCTCGTCGAGCCATGCGCTGTTCTCTTGCAGCGCAAGGCTGCGGTTGCTGGTACTGGAGACTTTCATGCTGATGGTCGGTGCGCCGCAGTGGTGGCGGGTGAGCAGGTTGCCGGCGGCATCGTAGTCGAAAGTTTGTGTGTAATGGGTCAGTTGATTCGGGTCCAGCGGAGTAGGCAGCAATGCCGGGAGCGCGGGACCGTAAGTGGCGGGCATCACTTGCCTGCCACTGGCTTCGACCAGTTGGTACAGGCTGTCGTAACGATAACGGTTGATCGGTTCGACCCGCTGGTTTTTGAAAAATCGAATGGGTTGTGCCGCGTCTTCCACATGAAGGATGTTGCCGACCGGATCGTAGCGGTAGTGCAAATCCTGGAGTGGGGGGCTGCCAGGCACGGCGCTCACCAGCCGAATCGGACGGCCATCGTCGGCTGCATAAAAAACGCGGGTAATTACGCCATTGCCAGCAGTTTCATTGTCTATCTGTCCGGCGGCGTTGTAATGGATGTCACTGACCAATAGGCGAGGTACTTGCCCGGCGCTTTCCAGCTGCAACCGGCTCTCCTTGAGCTGGCCAGCTACCGAATAAGCAAATTCCCGGTAGTTGTCTTTGGCATCGGTCTGGCTTTGCGAGTCGCCGGTGGCGGTGTAACGCCAGGTGGAAACAAAAGCCTCGCCAACTTCCAGCAATGCCTCGCGTAATTGAATGTCGAGCGGCCAGTCAGGCGTATCAAGGCTGCTGAGAAACTGCCGGGTTTCAACCAGCATTTCGCCGTGAACGGCAAATTCGCTCAAATGCTGACTGCCGGCATCATCATCGTGGCGTATCAGTTGGCCGCATTGGTTGTGTGCCGCACATCCATGGCTGGCCAAACCGTAGGTGAATCGCTCGATGACTCGAGTCGGTTCATTGACCAACTTTTCACTGAGGGCAACCGGTCGTTGAAGTCGATCGAATCCCGTTTGATGCCAAGTGCCACGACTGTCCCATCGAGACACCATGGATTGAGCTTCATTGGGCAGGCTCAACAGCCAACCGGCATCGACACTGTCACTCAATAGCGTCTGGCCCGTAAGGCTGAAGATCGTCGCGAGGTTGGGGGCGGGGGCGTTGCCCCAAAGGCGCGGATCCCAATGCGCCACCAGACGTTCGGCAGGGTCGAATACTTGACGGGTGATTCGGGTATCGGAGGGCTGCTCCACCTGCTCTCGGCAGTAAGCCACCTCACGTACGGTCAAACCGCGCGCGTCCGTAACCGTCAAAGTTGGCGTGCCTTTGTGGTGAAGCGCCCGGTAAGTCATCGTGGTACTTCGCTACCTGCCCAATGCCCGGAAACCAGCATGCCTGCCAATCGAGGCGCGGGATACTGTAAGAACTAACAGGTTTGGCGATTTAGAGATGCACTTCCACCGCCAGCGGCAAATGGTCGGACAGGTGCGTCCACGGCTTGTGCCCGAGTATTTGCGGCTCGTGGCTGCTGGCATTGCGCAGGTAGACACGGTCCAGGCGCAACAAGGGAAACCGCGCGGGGTAGGTTTTGGCCGGACGGCCATGGTGGCGTTCGAAGGCTTCGTGCAGATAATCGCGACGTGCCAGGGCGGCATTGCCCTGCAGCTGCCAGTCGTTGAAGTCGCCGGCAATGATCACCGGCGCCTGCTCGGGCAGGGACTCAAGGAGTTGGCAGAGCAACTGCAACTGCAGCTGACGATGACTTTCCAGCAGGCTGAGGTGCACGCAGATGGCATGGACTTCACTATGCCCCGGCACGTCCAGCACGCAGTGCAGCAAGCCACGGCGTTCCGGGCCGGTAATGGAAACATCGAGGTTTCGGTACTCGCGGATCGGGTATTTCGACAGCAGGGCATTGCCATGATGACCGTCGGGATAGACGGCATTGCGTCCATAGGCGAAGTCGCCCCACATGCTGTCGGCGAGAAATTCATATTGCGAGGTTTGTGGCCAATCGTTGTAGCGGGAGGAATACCGGTCGTGTTCGCCGACGACTTCTTGCAGAAACACCAGGTCTGCCGACGTACTGCGCACCGCTTCACGCAACTCTGGGAGGATGAAACGCCGGTTGAGTGCGGTAAACCCCTTATGGGTATTGACCGTCAGCACGCGAAGCCGATGAATCGCCGGGGGTGTGTTCAATGGCGTTGATTGGGCTACCTGCCGTTTTGAATGACTGGCCACATCCACTCCTCTGATTCAGGGCTGCTTATGTATGCGACTGATGCGTCGGCAGGCAGTTCAGTCTGATGGGTTGCGCTTTCAAACCAACACGATTTCATAAGGCAAGCGGATACGCTCGAGCAGCGCCCGCGGCAGCAATGGCGCGAGGCCGATGGCCGGCTCGCCGTCGAGTTGGCTGGCGTAGGCGTGGATGGCGTGGCTCTTGCGGGCGACGGTCCAGGTATCGAGGCGCACCTTGCGCGCACGATGCCAGGGAATCGACTCCCGGTCCCGTGCCGGCCAGTGCCAGGCCCAGAGCGGTACGTCGTTGTAGGATGCCCCAGCGTTGGCCGCGGCCCTGGCGCTGGCCCGGCCGACGATGTCGTGGTCGAGGTTGCCGTCCTCGCACCAGGTGCTGAACACCACATCACCTGGACGCAGGTAGCGCGTGATGAATCGGGCGATCTGTTCTTCGTGTTCCACCAGGGCGTTGTCGGTAAACCCGCCACGAATCCACTTCAGGCTGTGCATCGGCAAACCGAGTCGGCGGATGGCTTCCACGCTTTCCTGGGGACGAAATACGCTGAGGCGTTTTTCCGACCACTGCCGAGAGCCTGGATGGCTGGCGCTGCCGTCGGTGATCGAGATCAATTGCAGCGGGTGGCCCAGGTTGCTGAGCAATTGCAGCAGGCCGCCGCAGGTCACGACTTCATCGCCGGGGTGCGGGGCAATGAGCACCGCGCGTGAGCCGGTGGGCACCAGGGATTGGGTGCTGATGACCGGGATGCTGTCCAGTTGCGGGGCACTGTTCCAGATTTGTGATGGCAGGCTGGCTTCGTTGAAGGAAACGGATTTCATGGGGATTACGTCCTTGTTGTGTTTCGCCTTCAGTCGTGCGCGAGCCAGGGCCGGCAGACCCGAGAGGGCTCGTTGAAAGCAATGTGCGACAAGCCAAACCCTGGATTGGCGCGAATCGAGTATTGCTCATGTAACGCTATTCGTCGCGTCGCGAGCTTATCCAGAATGATTTTTCCGCTCTGCGGTGTTGCGGCCATGAATACCTGGAGTCTCTTTTACTCTTCTTCCTCATGCTGCAGTTCGAACAGCAGCAACGAGCGGCCGGTGACCGAGTACTCGTGGCCAAACTCGAAGCGCTCCTGGCCGTGGATCGACGGCTGGTTGGTGTCGATCATGCACGTCCAGAAACCGCCGTCAGGCACCTCCGGTAGCCGGAAATTGACGATGTCGTGATGCGCGTTGACCACCAGCATCAACGTTGCGTCGGCGCCTTTGCGGCGAATGCCGGTTTCCTGGGCGCGGCCATCGAGCAGCATGCCCAGGCAGCGATTATGCGCATCGTGCCAATGCCTGGTGGTCATGTGCGTGCCGTCCGGCGCCAGCCAGGTCACGTCCTTGACGCCGATGTCTTCGTTGAAATTACCCACCAGGAAACGCCCGCGCCGCAGGATCGGGTAGGTCAGGCGCAACTTGATCAGGCGTTTGACGAACTTGAGCAGGGCCTTGCCGTCTTCGCTGAGGTCCCAGTTCACCCAGCCGATCTCGCTGTCCTGGCAGTACGCATTGTTGTTGCCGTCCTGGGTGCGGGCGAATTCGTCGCCGGCCACCAGCATCGGCGTGCCCTGGGCCAGCAGCAGGGTGGCGAAGAAATTGCGCATCTGCCGATGGCGCAATGCGTTGATGTCGGGATCGTGGGTAGGGCCTTCGACGCCGTGGTTCCACGACAGGTTGTTGTTGCTGCCATCCTGATTGTCTTCGTCGTTGGCCTCGTTGTGCTTGTCGTTGTACGACACCAGGTCGTTGAGGGTGAAGCCGTCATGGGCGGTGACGAAGTTCACCGATGAGTAGGGCCGCCGGCCACGCTGATTGAACATTTCGCCCGAAGCGGTCAGGCGGCTGGCAAAGTCCGCCAATTGCCCGTCGTCGCCTTTCCAGAAGGCGCGCACGGTGTCGCGGAATTTGTCGTTCCACTCGACCCAGCCCGGCGGAAAATTGCCGACCTGATAACCACCGGGGCCGCRGTCCCAGGCTTCGGCGATCAGTTTGACCTGGCGCAGCACCGGGTCCTGGCGGCAGGCCACGAGGAAACTGTGGCGTTCGTCGAAACCGTCGTGGTAACGCCCCAGAATGGTCGCCAGGTCGAAGCGGAAACCGTCCACGTGCATTTCCGAGGCCCAGTAGCGCAGGGAGTCGGTGACCATTTGCAGTACGCACGGGTGGCTCAGGTCCAGGGTGTTGCCGGTGCCGGAATCGTTGATATAGAAGCGCTTGTCATCGGGCTTGAGGCGGTAGTAGGACGCGTTGTCGATACCGCGCATGGACAGGGTCGGGCCTTGCTCGTTGCCCTCGGCGGTGTGGTTGTAGACCACGTCGAGGATCACCTCCAGATTGGCTTCGTGCAGGTGCGCGACCATTTCCTTGAATTCGGCAATCTTGCCACTGGCCAGGTAACGCGGGTCGGGGGCGAAAAACGCAATGCTGTTGTAGCCCCAGTAATTGGTCATGCCCTTGTGCAACAAATGCTGGTCGTTGACGAACGCGTGGATCGGCAGCAACTCCACGGTCGACACGCCGAGTTTGCGGATGTGCTCCAGCACGTCATCGACCATCAACCCGGCAAAGGTGCCGCGCAGGTTTTCGGGGACGGCAGGGTGACGCATGCTGAAGCCGCGCACATGGGTTTCATAGATGATTGTCTTGTCCCACGGCACGCTGACGCGGTGGTCGTGGCCCCAGGTGTGCGCCGGGTCGATGACCTTGCATTTGGGCACGAAGGGCGCGCTGTCCCGTTTATCGAAGCTGAGGTCGGCGTCGGGGTGGCCGATGGTGTAGCCGAACAGCGCTTCGGACCATTTCAGCTTGCCGACCAGTTGTTTGGCGTAGGGGTCGATCAGCAGTTTGTTGGGGTTGAAGCGATGGCCGTTGGCCGGGTCGTACGGGCCGTAGACGCGATAGCCGTAGATTAGCCCCGGATGGGCGTCGGGCAAGTAGCCGTGGTAGATCTCGTCGGTGTATTCGGGCAGTTCGATGCGTTCGAGTTCCACCTCGCCGGCGTCGTCGAACAGGCACAGTTCAACTTTGGTGGCGTGGGCGGAAAACAGCGCGAAGTTGACGCCCAGTCCATCCCAGGTGGCACCCAGCGGAAAGGGCAGGCCTTCGCGGATTCGCGTGGCTTCGGCACGCGGGGCTGGCGTGGCGGCTTTCTTTGGGCTGGTCATAAGTGCTCCTGCAGACGGGATACATGTGGGAGCGAGCTTGCTCGCGATGGCGGTTCAACATGCAAGACCTATGTTGGCTGACACTCCGCTATCGCGAGCAAGCTCGCTCCCACAGGTGTTTTTTGGGGCGAACAGGTGTGCCACGCAGTCAGTCAGGGCAAACGCTGTGTGGATCAAACCGCTGGCGGTTTTCGCGCAGCCCGAGGCTTTTTCTCGGCGGTCTTTTCTCCCGGCGGGATTACTTTCGAGGCCGCTGCAGGCTTGGCTTTGGTTTTGGGCGCAGCGACTTTGCTCTCACCAGCCTTGCCATTGGCCGTTTTGCTGACCGGGGTTTTAATCGCCGCTGCCTTGGCTGGTTTTTTGGGGGCCAGGGCTTCAGCTTCTGCCAGTTTGCGCGCCATCTCCCAGTGGCGGGCCTCCTGGCCCTCGGGTTTTCCTTCGGACTCCCAGATCTGATAGGCGAACTCGCTGATGCGTTTATCGTTGGTACTCATCGCAATGCTCCTGAACTGAACTCAAGTGTGGGTAGTTTGAATAAAGAGATTGACCGGGAAATCCCCTAACGCGGCGCTGACCAGCAGCTCCCTGTGTTGTGTGACTGCGACGCCGGAAAAAAGTCCCTTCAGATTTTCGTCAGGGACGGTGAACGGCAATTTGACCCGGGTATCGCCCCACTGCGGCGCGTGGACCTGTGGCTCGGCACTGTTTTCCAGCAGTTCGGCACAACGTATCGGCACAATCACGATGGCGCGTTTTCCCTCCCGTTCACGGACAAAACCCAGCACTCGATGGGCTTCGCTGCCCACCACTTCCAGGGCCTGGTAAGTGCCACGCCGAAACAGCTCGGCATGCTCGGTACGCAAACCCAGGGTGCGCGCAATCAAGGCCTGCTTGATGCGCCCGTCACGCCAGTTCAGCAACAAGTCCGGCAGGTCCACCGCTTGCTGCAGTGCCTGCTGGCGGCTGGCGTAATCCACCGGGCGACGGTTGTCCGGATCGACCAGGCTGAAGTCCCAGAAATCGTTGCCCTGATACAAATCCGGTACGCCGGGCACGGTCATGCGCAGCAAGGTTTGCGCCAAACCGTTGAGTGCACCGGGGACGGCAATCGAACGGGCAGCCTTGGCCAGGGCCGTACGCAACAACTCGCCTTCGGGGCTGAGCAACAGGCGCTGGATGAAGTCCTCGCTCGCCTGCTCACAAGGGTCATTGGGTGCGTTCCAGCTGCTTTGCAATTTGGCTTCGCGCAGGGCCTTGCGTTGCCACTGGCAGAGGCGTTTTGCGTAGTCCTCTAGCGCCGGCGGATGATCGACAGCCAACTCCAGCGGCCAGCTGCCAAGAATCGCTTGATACAGAATCAACTCATCGCCCGCCGACGGCACTTGATCGTCACTGCGCAGTGGCCGGGCGAGGGTGCGCCACAGACCGATCTGGTCGGCGTACCAGTCGCTGCGCTCGCTCAATACCGCCAGCCGCGCCCGTGAATCTTCCCCGCGCTTGTGATCGTGGGTGGCGCTGGCCAGCAGATTGTCCGGGAAGGTGTCGAGGCGCTCGATGCAGGCTTGATGAAAGTCGGCAACCGGCGCACTGAACTGCTCGGTGTTGAATCCCACATCGTTGCGCGAGAGCAGGACCGCCGACCGATAGAACGCGGTGTCTTCCACCGCTTTCGCCGCGGCCGGCGAGGTCAGTTGCTGGAAACGTACGCAGGCGTGCTTGAGGCGTTTGCGCTCGCGACCGGCCGGGCGCTGCCGCCAGGGTTCACCGCCGAGCCAGCCGGCCAGGCAGTCGAGCACCGGCCAGTCCGCCTCACCCAGGGTTTGCCGGGCACCGTCCATGGCCCGTTGGAAAAACACCTCGTCCTGGGCCGACCGGCCGAGGGCGCTGATGTAGGTGCGGTACACCGGAAAATGCACGATCAGCGCCTGCAAGGCCCGGCGAATGGCGCCGAGGGTCAGGTCGCGGGTCATGAGATTGTCCCGGGCCACTTGCAGCAAGGCCTGGGCGACGCTTTCGAAATCCCCGGCGAGGGAGCCATTGAGGATTTGCTGACGGGCCAGTTGTGCTTCCCGGGAGAAGTCGGCGGGCCGCTCGCTGTGGTAATGCCAGAGTTCGGCCAGTGTCTGCGCA
Source organism: Pseudomonas sp. P4_C4 (assembly GCF_056402055.1). Taxonomy (NCBI): domain Bacteria; kingdom Pseudomonadati; phylum Pseudomonadota; class Gammaproteobacteria; order Pseudomonadales; family Pseudomonadaceae; genus Pseudomonas; species Pseudomonas sp. P4_C4. Next base: position 93,997 of record NZ_JBFUID010000018.1, read on the forward strand.
CCCCGGGGATCGTGTTGCAGCAGTGACAACTGGTTCATGAACTCGTAACCGGTGGTGCCGTCCACCGACCAGTCGCGATGCAGGGTTTCGCCTTCGCCGAGGATCTTTTCGACATAGATGGGCAGGTGGCGCCCCGGGGACAGGCTGTCGATCCGACGGCGCAGTTTTCGGCAGTAGCCCCGCGGGTCGGCAAGGCCGTCGATATGGTCGATGCGCAACCCGTCGATCAGCCCTTCAGCCACCAGTTGGAAGATCTTCGCGTGGGTGGCTTCGAACACGGCGGGACGCTCGACGCGCAGCCCACCGAGTTCATTGATATCAAAGAAGCGCCGCCAGTTGATGTCGTCGGCGGCGGTGCGCCAACTGGCCAGGCGATAGCTCTGGCGCTCCAGCAGGTTGTGCAGGCGCTGGAAGCCTTCGCGGGTCACTGAGTCGTAGTTTTTCAGGTGTTGGTCAATGGCTTGGGCAATGGCCGGATCGCTGACCAGGTCGCGTAGTTCTGCTTTCAGCGGTCGCGCCTGGCTGTGGGCATCGGTCTGGTAGCTCAGGGTGCTGAAGCGATCGGCCAGGGATTTGAGTTGTTCGGCCTGTTGCGTATCGAGCGGCGCATCGACCTTGAGCAGCTCGCCGTAATCCCAGGGGCAAATGGGAAAGCGGTGTTCGTAGTACTCGACATGAAAGCTTCCGTGCCAGGCATCGAAGCGCAGGGGCAGGGTGCCGTCCTGCAACGCGACGCCATAGTCGCTGCCCAGAAACGGCAGGAGCAACTGGCCCTCCATCAACGGGTCGGGCGAGTGCCACTGGATGTCGAAAAACTCGCCGTAGGGGCTCAGGCGCCCCCACTCCAGCAAATCCAGCCACCAGGGATTATCACTGCCGCCGACCGCCATGTGGTTGGAGACGATATCGAGGATCAACCCCATGTTGTGCCCGTGCAGGGCACCGACCAGACTGCGCAGCGCCACCTCACCGCCCAGCTCCGGATTGACCCTTGTCGGGTCCACCACGTCATAGCCGTGCGTCGATCCGACGCGCGCGCGCAACAGCGGGGAGGCGTAGACATGGCTGATGCCGAGACGGGCGAAATACGGCACCAGTGGCACCGCATCTTCCAGCGTGAAGCCTTTATGAAATTGCAGGCGCAACGTGGCGCGCAGTGGTCGGCTCGGCACTTGAGTCATCGATCACGCTCGGCCGCCTGAAGTCGCGCACAGGCGAGCAGTTCCAGACGCCGCGCGGCATCCGCTCCATCGAGCAGGGCCTCGCTGTATCCGGGCAAGCGCCGCGACCAGTTCGGGTGAGTATCGATGGTGCCCGGCAGATTGGCCTGTTGTTCCACGCCAAGGGCATCTTCCAGTGGCAGCAACACCAACGGCGACCGGGTATGGCCGAGGAAGCGCACGCTGGCGTCGAGCACCTGGTCGGTTTCGTGGGACTCTTCGCGAAAGTTCTGCGGGTCCTGGCTCAACGCCCGGCGCAGGCCCTCACGCTCGCGCTCGCGGTGCTGGCGCCATTCGATTTCAGTGCTGGCATCGACCATGCCGAGCCGGGCGTTCCAGTCGATATCGCGGCCATGCCACCAGCCGTTGAGGGTGGGCAGGTCATGGGTGCTGGTGGTCGCCAGGGCGTTGTCCGGCCAGTCGAGGATCGGCTTGAAGTGCGTGTTGTCCTGTTCGAACAGCAATACCCGCATGCCGAGCATCGAACGGGCGATGAGTTTTTCCCGCAGGCCGTCCTGCACGGTGCCGAGGTCTTCACCGAGGACGATGGCCTGGTGACGATGGGATTCCAGGGTCAGCAAACGCAGCAGATCGTCCACCGGGTAATACAGGTAAGCGCCGTCGGCTGGCGGCGAGCCATTGGGGATCACCCACAAACGCTGCAAGCCCATGACATGATCGATGCGCAAGCCTCCGGAGTGGGCGAAGTTGGCCCGCAACATTTCGATGAAGGCCCGGAAACCATTGCGCACCAGGCCTTCAGGGGAGAACGCGGAAATCCCCCAGCCCTGGCCAGTGCGGTTGAGAATGTCCGGTGGTGCACCGACGGTGAGGGAGGCGAGCAGTTCGTCCTGACGGCTCCAGGCCTGGCTGCCGCCGCCATCGGCACCGACGGCCAGATCGGCAATCAGGCCGATGCTCATGCCGCTGGCGCGGGCGGCGGTTTGCGCGCGCTCCAGGCAGCGCGTGATCAGCCACTGGCAGAAGGCGAAGAAGCCGATGCGCCCGGCATTTTCTTCGGCGAATGCCGCCAGTTCGGCGCTGCGCGGGTTGCGCCAGGGTTCGGGCCACTGCCGCCAGTCGAGGTGTTCACCGCGGGCGGCGCGAGCCTCCTGGATGGCTTCGAAGCGGCAGTGGTTTTCCAGCGCTTCGCCAGCGGCGTGACGAAAACTGCTGAAGTCTTCGTGCAACGGGTGTTCACCCTGGACGAAGCCTTCATACAGGGTCTGCAACAACCGATGCTTGGCTTCGGCGGCGGCCGGCCAGTCAATCAGCGGACGTTCTTCCAGCGCCTTGAGTTCAATGGCCAGGCCGGTTGCATCGATGGCGGTACGCAGGGCGCGTTCGCCGAGAATGGTTCCGGGGGCGCAGTAAAGGCTGTTGAGAAACAAACGGCTGGACGGCGAATATGGGCTATAGCGTTGGGTGTCACTGGAAAACATCGCATGCAACGGGCTGATCGCCAGCGCCTCGGCGCCACGCTCACCGGCCACCCGGGCGAGGTCCTCCAGCGCCTGGGTGTCACCAAACCCGCCATCACCGGGGCGGCGCAAGCCATACAACTGCACGCTCAGGCCCCAGGCACGAGGAATGGGGTTATCCACGGCATCGGCCACGCTGTAACAACGGGATGGGGCCACCGCCAGAGTGAAGGTTTGTCCGTCGATGCCGACCTGTTGATAGCCGACCGGTACCAGCCCCGGCAGCACCGCGTTGGCGTCCAGTTTCAGGTTGAGCCGCGAACCGTCTTCGAGGTGGATTTCGCAAGGGGTCTGGGGCTCGAAATAACGCGCCAGGTCCAGGCCCACCCCGACATCGGCGGTGATCAATGGCGGCAAGTGATGGGTCTGTTGCGCCGCTTGCAACTCCAGCAGGCTGGTGTCGATTTCCTGGGCACTGCCGGCCGGGTGGCCAAGGCCGCTCAGCACGTTGCGCAACACTGAAGGCGCGACTTTTTGCGGGCGACCGTTGGCGTCGATCCAGTCGACCGCGAGGCCGGCACGGCTGGCCAGGATTTCCAGTTGCGCATCACTCATGGACGCTCTCCATACGGGGTAGCAAAGGGGCTGCGGCGGCGAGGCTGACGAGCGCGCAATACGGGGCAAGGGTGCCCTGGTCCAGAAGGCCGGCGCTCTCTGGCGGGTATTCGAACAACCGCGCGGCACCGGTCTGTGAGGTGTGGCCTACGGGCCTGTCGCTGAGGTTCAGGTCAATGCGCAGTTGGCTGCCATCGCCCAATCGCCAGGCTGCACTGATCGCGCCTTCGCCCAGCACGTCGGTGCCCAGTGCCTGGGTGCCCGGCAAGTGCGGGACGATGAGCCGGTGACGGATCTGCAACAGTCGGCAGTACAGGTCGTGCATCTCGCTGTGGCCGATCGAGGGCAGGACAGGGCGGGACGCCGCAAATGTCTGCGGATCGTTCGGGTCCGGAATGTGTTCGCGTTGACGCGGGTCCGCAAACGCGCTGAACGCCGCGAACTCGTTGCGCCGGCCATCGCGTACCCGTTTTGCCAATTCACCGTGATGGCTGGTGAAAAACAGAAAGGGTTGTTCGACGGCAAACTCGTCACCCATGAACAGCAGCGGAATCATCGGCGACAGCAGCAGCAACACCGTGGCGGCCTGCAGCGCTTGCGGGTGGGCGAGTTGATGCAGGCGCTCGCCGAAGGCCCGGTTGCCGATCTGGTCATGGTTCTGCAAAAACAGGATGAATGCGCCGGGGGGCAAATGCCCGCTGGGTTCACCGCGTGCCACTCCATGGCGGTTGAGATGGCCCTGGAACACGAAACCCTGGCTCAGGCAGCGCGCCAGTTGTTCGGTGGGGTTTTGCGCGTAGTCGGCGTAATAGGCGTCGGTTTCGCCGGTCAGCAATACGTGCAGGGCGTTGTGGCCGTCATCATTCCATTGCGCGTCGTAACCCTGTTCGAGCAGGCTGGCCTGGTTGTGTTCGTTCTCGACCATCAGCCACACATGCCGCGCCGGTCCCGTCTGCTGGCGCACCCGTTGCGCCAGTTCCTGGAGGAAATCTGGATCTTGGATGGCGTGCACCGCGTCCAGGCGCAATCCGTCGAAACGGTATTCCAGCAGCCACATCAAGGCGTTTTCGATGAAGAAGTCCCGTACTTCGCGACGGCGCAAGTCGATGGCCGCGCCCCACGGCGTGTGTTGGTCTTCGCGAAAGAAAGCACTGGCATAACGATGCAGGTAATTGCCGTCCGGGCCGAAGTGGTTGTAGACCACGTCGAGAATCACCGCCAGACCGTGGCCGTGGGCGGTGTCGATCAAGTGCTTGAGCTGCTCGGGTGAGCCGTAGGAAGCCTGGGGCGCATAGGGCAGGACGCCGTCATAACCCCAATTACGCTCACCGGGAAACTGCGCGATGGGCATCAGTTCGATCGCGGTGACACCCAGTTCGACCAGGCGCGCCAGATGCTGCTCGACGGCGCTGAAGCCGCCGAGCGCACCGACATGCAGTTCGTAGATCACCGCTTCGTTCCACGGCCGTCCCAGCCAGGTACTGTGTTGCCACGCATAGGTCAGCGGATCGACCACCACGCTGTGCCGGTCGATATCGCCGGCCTGAGCGCGGGAGGCCGGGTCGGGCACTTCCAGTTCGCCGTCGATGCTGTAGCGGTAACGCGTGCCCGCTGCGCATCGGATGTTGCTCACGAACCAGCCGTCGGCCTGGGGCAGCAACGGCAAGGACTGTCCATTTTCCAGTTCGACACTGACGTAAAACGCATCTGGCGCCCACAACGCAAATCGCGTGTGCTCTGCGTCCAGCATGATTGCGCCGTGGGGCCAGGTCTCAAGGGTCCGTAACGGCATCTTGAAAGCCTCTTACTGTTTGTTCGATTTCCCCAATGCTTTCGCCACAAGCTGTTCATAGAGTTCGGCGTAGGGTTCGACCGCCTTGCACCAGTTGAACGGCGCGGCCATGGCCCGGCAGCGCATGGCGTGCAGCAGGTCGGGAAAGGCGAATACCTTGAATGCGCGACTCAGGGCTTCCTGATAGCTCTGCACCGTGGATTCATCGAACAGGAAACCGGTCACGCCGTTCTCGATGGTGTCGGCCAGGCCACCGGTGTTGCGTGCCACCGGCAACGAGCCGAAGCGCTGGGCGTACATCTGGCTCAGGCCGCATGGCTCGTACCGCGAAGGCATCAGCAGGAAGTCGCTGCCAGCGAACATGCGGCGGGCGTCGGTTTCGTTGAAGCCGATGCGCACGCCGATCTGCCCGGGGAAACGCAGGGCCAGTTCGCGCATCGATTGTTCTTCTTCCGGCTCGCCACGGCCGATGATCGCGATCTGCCCGCCGTTTTTGACGATGTACTCGGACACCGCCTCGGTGAGGTCCAGGCCTTTCTGATAAACCAGCCGCGAGACCACTGCAAACAGTGGACCTTCGGAATCTTCCAGGCCGAACAGCTCGCGCACATGAGCGGCGTTCACGGCCTTGCCATCCCAGTCGCCGATGTTGAACGGGCAGAACAGGTGCGGATCGGTCGCCGCATCCCAGCTTTCATCGATGCCGTTGGGAATGCCGCTGAGCAGGCCTTGCTGGGTCTTGGCGGCGAGAAAACCGTCGAGACCGCAGCCGAAATCCGGGGTGGTGATTTCCTGGGCGTAGGTCGCGCTAACCGTGGTGATGTGGCTCGAATAGGCCATGCCGGCCTTGAGGAACGACATCTTGCCGTAGAACTCCATGCCTTCCTGCTGCAGCGCGTGATGGGGGATGCCCAATTCGGGGCACGACCCCAGGCTGGTTACGCCCTGGTACGCCAGGTTGTGGATGGTGAACAGGGTGGGTGTGCGCTGTCCACGCCAGTGCATATAAGCAGGGGCCAGGCCGGCCGGCCAGTCGTGGGCGTGCACCAGGTCCGGGCACCAGTGGATTTGCGCGAGGTTGGCGGCAATATCGGCCGCCGCCAGGCCCAGGCGGGCGAAACGGATATGGTTGTCCGGCCAGTCGCGGCCGTTGTTGGCGCCGTAGGGCGAACCTTCGCGCTCGTAGAGTTCGGGGCAGATCAGTACGTAAATGACCAGACCGTCGGGCATGTCCATGCGCCCGATCTTGCACGGTGGCAACGCCGCATGACCGCCAAGCTCACCGATGATATGAATGGGGTTCTCGCTGTGCAGCACCTGCGGGTAACCCGGGATCAACACCCGCACATCGTGCAGATGGGCCATGGCCCGTGGCAGCGCCGCGGAAACGTCGCCCAGACCACCGGTTTTCACCAGGTCGGCAATTTCCGAGGTGACGAACAGGACTTTCTTACGGTTCGGATTGTGCTTGGCTGCCGGGGTCAGGGTCCTGGTGCCTGGAACACTGACGGGTTGGGTGTTTGCGGCAGTAACGGCGCTCGATTCGCCGACCTGATGAGCACGCTCTCCCTGTATTTCCAAAGCCGTACTGATCATATGAATCTCCCGTGTTGTTGATCTAATTCTTAGGTCTGGCAAACGGTGTTCCATGGCCAATTCCCGTGGCCGGCGCAAATGCGCTACGCATCAGTGAGCAAGCGCTGCCCAATGCGTCGAAGCAAAAGGGTTGAATGAGCCGTTGCAAAGATTGCACCAGTCGCAACGCACCTTCTTGTCAGAGGACCGATCGGGATTGGAAAAAGTTTCGACTGTTTTTCCATTTTGTGACCGATCGGTTTCGTCTCGAGAAAATGAGTCTAGGCCAGAACTTAGAGCGGTAAAGGCCGGATGGCAAAATTGTTCGACAATCGGTTTGTAGCGGGACGGACGTGCCTGATTGAGGTGCAATCGCCCCGACGAAGTGCATGTTTTTTTGCGTTTTGGCCTCAAAAAGTCACTGGGCAGTCACATAAATGTGCGACACGATTCAGCATGCGCGCACCATTGTGGTGCGCGTCGTGAGTCCCGCATTTGGCCGAACCGCTGCCTTACTGCCCACCTTGATGCCTTGTTATAGTTCGGGCCTCATTTTTGCCCGCAAAAGGATCACTGGCATGTCTCAGTACAGCGCGTTCAACGTCGAACTGGTCGATAAAATCGCCCATGTGCAGATCGACCGCCCGGAGAAGATCAACTCGATGAACGCTGCGTTCTGGAGCGAGATCGTCGAAATCTTCCAGTGGATCGACGACACCGATGAAGTGCGCGTGGTGGTTCTCAGCGGCGCAGGCAAGCATTTCTCCTCGGGTATCGACCTGATGATGCTGGCTGGCGTGGCCAACGAACTGGGCAAGGACGTCGGACGCAATGCGCGACTGCTGCGGCGCAAGATTCTCACCCTGCAAGCGTCGTTCAATGCCGTCGATAACTGCCGCAAACCGGTGCTTGCAGCGATTCAGGGCTACTGCCTGGGTGGCGCCATCGACCTGATTGCCGCGTGCGACATGCGTTATGCCGCCGATGACGCACAGTTTTCGATCAAGGAAATCGACATCGGCATGGCCGCCGACGTCGGCACGTTGCAACGCTTGCCGCGGATCATCGGTGACGGCATGCTGCGCGAACTGGCTTACACTGGTCGCACGTTTGGCGCCGACGAGGCGCGGGGCATGGGCCTGGTCAATCGCGTCTACAGCGACAACGCCAGTCTGCTCGACGGCGTCATGGGCATTGCCCGCGAAATCGCCAGCAAGTCGCCGATCGCCGTCACCGGCACCAAAGAGATGATCAGCTACATGCGCGACCATCGCATCGATGACGGCCTCGAATACATCGCTACCTGGAACGCCGCCATGCTGCAATCCACCGATCTGCGTGTGGCCATGGCCGCCCATATGAGCAAACAGAAACCCGAATTTCTGGATTGATTAACCATGATTCCTCGCTGGACCACCGCAGTACTGGACACCGATCAACCCGGCGGCTGGGCCATTGCGCGCAGCCCCGAAGGCTTTCTGTTCGATGACAATGGCGCACTGTTCGCGCGCGAATGGCTGAAGCGCCAGGACCTGTCGATTATTGCCGAACATGGCATCGGTCATCTCGATGGCGAGCCGGTCTATCTACTGGAGCTGCGCAGTCACAGCGAAGTGCCGGGCTGCAACTGGAAAGGCCTGCGGGCGTTCATGCTGGAGGGCGATCACACGGTCTACAAGGTGCTCGGTTACGCCGCACAGATCGGCACCTGGGCCCGCGAGCATCGTTTTTGCGGCAATTGTGGGCAGGCGACCCATCAGGTGGTGCGTGAGCGGGCGATGTACTGCGAGCCTTGTGACTTGCGCTATTACCCGCGGATTTCGCCGAGCATGATCGTGCTGGTGACCCGCGGCGACGAGATTCTGCTGGGGCGTTCGCCGCGTTTTGTGCCGGGGGTCTACAGCACCCTGGCCGGGTTTGCCGAACCGGGCGAATCGGCCGAGGACTGCCTGATTCGCGAGGTTCGCGAAGAGGTGAGCATCGAGGTCCGGAACATCCAGTACATGGGCAGCCAGTGCTGGCCGTTCCCGCACTCGATGATGCTCGGCTTTCATGCCGAATACGCCGGCGGCGAGATCGTCTGTCAGGAAGACGAGATCGAGGACGCCCAGTGGTTCAACGTGCACGAGCTGCCGCCGTTGCCGGCGTCACGCTCGATTGCCCGTTACCTGATCGACCTCTATGTGGCGCGGCGTTTAGGCCACGCTGAACCAGTGCTGCCAGGCTAGGCGCACGGTCAGGCCCAGCACCACGGTGATGAACACCGGGCGAATGAATTTCGCACCGCCGCTGATGGCGGTGCGGGCACCAAGGAACGCGCCGACCATCAACGACGAGCCCATGCACAGGCCGATGATCCAGTCCACCTGACCGGAAAAGATGAAGATCGACAGCGCTGCCGCGTTGCTGACGAAGTTCATGCTGCGCGCCACGCCGCTGGCCTTCACCAGGTCGACGGGGTAGAGCAGCAGGCTGCTGACGGTCCAGAACGCGCCCGTGCCGGGACCGGCCACGCCGTCATAGAAGCCGAGGCTGAAGCCCTGGGTCGACTGCCACTTTTTCTTGATCGGTGCATCGCTGTCCACTGGCGCTTTCGGCGTGCCGCCAAACAAAAGATAAACGCCACAGGCGAAAACGATCACCGGCAGCATTTTGTTCAGCCACTCCGCCGGCAGGTAGTGCGCGACCACGGCACCGGTCAGCGCGCCGACCAGGGTACCGATGATGGCGTGTACCCATTGCGCGGGGTGGAACAGCTTGCGGCGGTAGAAGGTGAAACTGGCAACCGCCGAGCCGAAGGTCGAGCTGAGTTTGTTGGTGCCCAGCACCAAGTGCGGCGGCAGGCCGGCAGTCAGCAAGGCCGGGGTGGTCAACAGGCCACCGCCACCGGCGATGGCGTCGATGAAACCRGCAACAAAAGCGACAAGGGCCAGGATGGCCAGGGTGGAGAGGTCAACGCTGAGTTCGAAAGACATGGGCTCGGCTTATTCGGCGGGTGCAGAAAGGGCTGCGGGGAAGGGGCGACATGTTACCTGTAACCTTTGCGTGATGCTTTGTGAACAACACAAAAACTGTGGGAGCGAGCTTGCTCGCGATGGCGTCATCAAATTCAACAATGATGTTGAATGTTAGATTGCTATCGCGAGCAAGCTCGCTCCCACAGGGATTAGTGCGAATTCAAACTACAGGCCCAGATCCGACAGCCCCGGATGATCGTCAGGACGACGCCCCAGCGGCCAGTGGAACTTGCGCTCGCTTTCCTTGATCGGCATGTCGTTGATGCTGGCGAAGCGGTGGGCCATCAGGCCRTCCTCGTTGAACTCCCAGTTTTCGTTGCCGTAGGAGCGGAACCAGTTGCCCGAGTCGTCATGCCATTCATAGGCATAACGCACGGCGATGCGGTTGTCGGTAAAGGCCCAGAGTTCCTTGATCAGCCGATAATCCAGTTCCCTGGCCCATTTGCGGGTCAGGAAAGCTTTGGCTTCTTCGCGGTTGTGGGCGAACTCGGCGCGATTGCGCCATTGAGTGTCCAGGGTGTAGGCCAGGGACACGCGCTCGGGGTCGCGCGAGTTCCAGCCGTCTTCAGCCAGGCGAACTTTTTCAATCGCCGATTCACGGGTGAAAGGGGGTAATGGCGGACGAACTTCGGCATCAGACATTTCAAGTCTCCGTATCAAGTTAAAGTTCAAACATTGTGTCGAGCTTGATTGAGTTGCTACAGGTCCAATAACTTTCGCGCCATGCATTGCGCATTATCGGCGGCACTGTGATCACCCATTACAAGCGCCACGGTAATGGCACCATCGATCAGGATCAGCAGTTGTCTGGCCAGCGTCTGCGGATCCTCGGCACCATATTCGGTACACAGCTCGCACACGTAGTCGAGCAGCTTCTGTTTATGCTCTTTGGCGACCAGGCGCACCGGGTCTTGTGGGTCGCCGGTTTCGCCACTGGTGTTGATGAAAGCGCAGCCGCGGAAACCGTCGGAGGCGAACCAGGACTTGAGTACGGTAAACAGGTTGAGCAGTCGCTCGGCCGGGGTTTGTGCCTGGCCGACTGCGCCTCTGTACCAGTGCATCCAACGCTGGTCGCGGCGTTGCAGGGCGGCCACCACCAGTTCGTCCTTGTTGGCGAAGTAGCGGTAGATGCTTTTTCTGGAGACGCCGGCGGTTTTCACCAGAAGATCCATGCCAGTGGCGGCAATGCCACTTTTGTAGATCAACTTCTCGGTGACATCCATAATGATGTCGCGTGTGTCATTGCTGGTGATTTCGTTCATGTGGCTAACAGTAGAATGATCGTTCTCCATGGTCAATAGGTGTTTTTGTAGTGCCTGATAAATGGTCTTCGCGAGCAGGCTCGCTCCCACAGGAGAATGCATTTCAATGTAGGAGCGAGCCTGCTCGCGAAGGGGACATTACAGACGGTAACAAGACCCGAACCTTTGCATGGTGTAAGCTCTCGGGTTCTTCGGATTCGACCCAATTGCGAGCCCTATGCCGTCGCTTTTCAAACGCTCCCTGCTGCCCAAGTTGCGCAGTTTTCCGCTGGCGGCCGATGCCGTTAGCGTTCTCTCCGGCGCTGCAGAATTCCGTCATTGCCTGTTGGAGAAAATCGCCAGCGCGACCCGGCGCATTTACATCGTTGCGCTGTACCTGCAACAGGATGAAGCCGGCCAGGAAATTCTCGATGCCTTGCACGCGGCCAAGCTGGCACGTCCGGAACTGGACGTGGTGGTCGTCGTCGACTGGCTGCGCGCCCAGCGCGGCCTGATCGGTGCCGGCAAGCAACCGGGCAACTCCGCCTGGTATCAGGAAATGACCCGCACCCACGAAAGTGTTGTGCCGGTCTACGGCGTTCCGGTACAAACCCGCGAACTGTTCGGCGTGTTGCACCTGAAAGGTTTCGTGATCGATGACTGCGTGATCTACAGCGGCGCGAGCCTGAACAACGTCTATCTGCACAAGTTCGACAAGTACCGCTACGACCGCTATCACCTGCTGCACAATCGTGAACTGGCCGATTCGATGCAGCATCTGGTGCAGCACGGCCTGGTGGCGTCCAAGGCGGTGCACCGCCTCGACCTGCCGAACCTGCCGACCACCCGCAGCCTGCGCAATGACATCGGCGACCTGCGCAGCCGCCTCAAGCACGCGGCCTACGACACCACGCGGGGCACCACCGACCGGACCGGTTTGTCTGTCAGCCCCTTGCTCGGCGTCGGCAAGAACAATCCGCTGAACCGGGTGATCTGCGAACTGATCGCCAGCGCCCAGCAGCAACTGACCATTTGCACACCGTACTTCAACCTGCCGCTGGCGATCATCCGCGAGATCAACCGCGCACTGGCCCGTGGGGTGAAGATCGACATTGTGGTCGGCGACAAGACCGCCAACGATTTCTACATTCCGCCGAGCGAACCGTTCCGGGTCATTTCGGCGCTGCCGTACCTGTACGAAATCAGCTTGCGCCGGTTTGCCAAGCGCCATCAGCGCAACATCGACAGTGGGCAGTTGAACCTGCACCTGTGGCGTGATGGTGACAACACCTATCACCTCAAGGGCATGTGGATCGACCGGCGCTATACCTTGCTGACCGGCAACAACCTCAACCCGCGGGCGTTTCGACTCGATCTGGAAAACGCCTTGTTGATCGATGATCCCCATGGCGAACTGCTGGAGCCGCGTCGTAAAGAGCTGACGGAGATCTTCCAGCACACTCGGCGTATCGAGCACTTCCAGAACCTGGAAACCCTCGCCGAGTACCCGGCGGGCGTGGCCAAGTTCCTCAAGCGCGTGAGTCGTGTGCGGATCGAGCGGTTGCTCTATCGCATCCTCTGAAAAAGATCGCAGCCTGTGGCGACTGACGCCTTCGCGGGCAAGTCGAATCGTCGCACCGCCGCTCCCACAAAATCAGCGTCGAAACACAGTGCTGTGATCGACGTGAAACCCTGTGGGAGCGGGCTTGCTCCGGGCGGCGTTCCGACGATGGCGGCCTGCCAGCCGACCTGATTTCGCGGATGTATCACTGCGTAGGAGCTGCCGAAGGCTGCGATCTTTTGATCTTGTTTGTCAGTAATAAAGCCAAAAGATCGCAGCCTCGTTCCACTCGACAGCTCCTACAGGGCAATGCGCACGCATGAAGAACCAGGCCGGCCGGCAGGCCGCCTCGGACGCTGTTGCGGTGTACGCCCCCTCGTGAGGCCGAGYGSAGGTTCTGCGCAGTGGKCAACCCGGCATGGATGCCGGGTTAGCCGCCGCCGGCCCAGAGTGTGTAAAAACTGGTTCAAACATCGTCGACGCGTAGCGTCGACGATGTTTGGCTGGCTAATTACACCTAAAGCGTTCTTCGTAGCTCCAACCCGCTTTTAATGCCACTAGTAACGCTTCTCAGCTCGTCCATCGGGCAAAACAGGGGGCTTTTCAGGCCGCCAGCGCTTTCATCAGATTCTGCGCGCCGAGGATTTTCATCACCCGTTTCAAGTTATAAACGAGCACGTTCAAGC
>NZ_JBFUID010000019.1:0-92807 GCF_056402055.1 Pseudomonas sp. P4_C4
CCAAATCAAAAGATCGCAGCCTGCGGCAGCTCCTACGGATGCAGCATTACTGCATATTGATGATGACTTCTTCCTGCCACTTCTGAGGAAGGGCCTTGGAGGTCTTTTCCCAGGCGTCCGCGTCCTTGATCGGCGTGACCTTTTTGTACTGCTCGTTAGGCAGCAGCTTGGACTGCACCTCGGCTGGCAGGGTCAGGTGCTCGGCACGGATCGGACGGGCGTTGCCCTTGGCCAGGTTGATCTGGCCGGCGTCGCTGAAGATGTATTCGCGGGTCAGCTTGGCGGCGTTCGGGTTTTTCGCGTACTTGTTGATGATGGTGGTGTAGCCGGAAATCACCGAACCGTCGGACGGGATCAGCACCACGTAATCATCCGGGTTGGCCATCTTGGCCTTGTAGCTCAGGCCGTTGAAATCCCAGACCACGCCGACTTCGATCTCGCCCTTTTCCATGGTGGCGATGGTCGGGTTGGACATCGACAGGCGACCTTGCTTGGCAATGTCGGCGAACAGGTCCAGGGCAGGCTTGAGGTTTTTCTCGTCGCCACCATTGGCCAGTGCCGCTGCCAGTACGCCGTTGGCGGCCTGGGCTGCGGTGCTCACGTCACCGATGGAGACCTTGTATTTACCGCCCTTGAGGTCAGCCCACTTGGTTGGGGCTTCGGAGCCGTGCAGCAACTTCTTGTTGACGATGAAAGCGATGGTGCCGGTGTAGGCCAGTGCCCAATTGCCGTCCTTGTCCTTGGCCCAGGCTGGCACCTGATCCCAGGTGGAAGGCTTGTAAGGCTGGACCACGCCTTGCTTGACCGCGATCGGGCCGAACGCTGCACCGACGTCGCCGATGTCGGCGCTGGCGTTGTCTTTTTCCGCGGCGAACTTGGCGATCTCCTGGGCCGAGCTCATGTCGGTGTCGATGTGCTTGAGGCCGTATTTGTCGCTCAGGTCTTTCCAGGTGCCGGCCCAGTTGGCCCAGTCATTGGGCATGCCGACGCTGTTGACGGCGCCTTCCGCTTTCGCAGCGGCTTCCAGGGTTTTCAGATCGGTGTCGGCCGCCATGGCGGCGGTGCACATTGCAATGGTCGAGCCTAACAGTGATGCCAGGAAAAACTGTTTCATTCCAAAGCTCCTTGGGGCGTGTTCAACGCTGCGATTGCGGTTGTGTTGGTCTAGGTCAGCAATACCTGAGCCAATTTAAGGGGGCTGGATGACACTTTGATGTCGTTCGTCGCCCGGGATGACTTTTTGTTCGGCGGTATCGCGGGTGGCCTGCTAAGCGTAGACCATGGTCAAAGCCCAGGCAGGCAAGGGACATGGCCGATGAATTGCAAGTTATTGAAAACCGGGAGTGGCGACCGTTGGGCGCCTTTGTCACACCTCGGTCATCTGCACTGCCTACGCTTGCAGACTATTGAATGAGCCGGTTTGCGCTGCGGTTCTGCCCTGAATTGGTGCTGGTCTAGTCCAGAAAGGAAACGTTGATGCGTGAAGAGGCAACAAAAGCGGTAACAGCCATCGGCCAGGTGCTTCAGGAGCAGATCGACCATGGACTGTTGACCCCCGGCAGCAAATTGCCGGCCGAGCGCAAACTCAGTGAATTGTTCGGCACCACGCGGATCACTTTGCGTGAAGCGTTGTTGCAGTTGGAGTCACAAGGGCAGATCTACCGCGAGGAGCGTCGCGGCTGGTTCGTCTCGCCACCACGCCTGGCGTACAACCTCATGCAGCGCAGCCACTTTCACGCAATGGTCAGCGCCCAGGGGCGGATCCCGTCCACCGAGGTGATTTCAGCGCGATTGCAACCGGCATCGGCAGCGGTGTGTGCCTGGCTGCAATTGCCAGCGCTGTCGAGCGTTATCCAGATCTGCCGCTCGCGACGGATCGACGGGCGACTGGTGCTGTATGTGGAGCACTATCTGAACCCGCAGTACTTTCCCGGGATCCTCGATTTCGATTTGAATCAGTCGATCACCGAGTTATATGCGCGGCATTACGATTTGCACTACGGGCGGGTGCGCTTCGAGATTGTGCCCACGGCGTTGTCGGTAGATGCGGCGGCGGCGTTGAAGGTGTCAACAGGCAGCCCGGGCTTGCGGATTGCCCGGGTCAACTATGACCAGCATGAACGGTTGATCGACTGCGACCTGGAGTTCTGGCGGCATGATGCGATTCATGTCGGTGTTGACGTGGTTTGACCTTGTAGGAGCTGCCGCAGGCTGCGATCTTTTGATCTTGATTCTTAAAAGATCGCAGCCTGCGGCAGCTCCTACAGGGGTTGTTCCGGGGAGCCACCAGCGGTCATCACCTGAATACTCATCCGCGGTGTCGCCAGATCCAGTCCGGCTTCATCCATGTGCCGCTTGAGTGACAGATTGAACGCTCGCGACACTTCCCACTGCTTGATTGGCGCGGTCTTGAAGCGGGCGCGAAGGATCGCATTGCCCGACTCAAAACTTTCCACCCCCTGAAACTCCAGTGGCGACCAGATATTGCGCCGCTGCAACGGATCGGTGCGCATTTTCTGACCAACTTCGCGCATCAGTTTGATTGCGTTGTCGATGTCCATGCTGGCCGGCACCGCGACCCGGAAGATCGCGTAGCCGAACTCCCGGGAGTAGTTCTTGATGCTTTTGATTTCGCTGAATGGAATGGTGTGGACGATGCCGTCGATGTCCCGCAGGCGCACGGTGCGGATGGTCAGGCCTTCGACCGTGCCGAGGTGGCCGCCGACATCCACGTAGTCGTCGATGGCCAGGGAGTCTTCGATGATGATGAACAACCCGGTAATCAGGTCGGCTACCAGCGACTGTGCACCAAAACCGATGGCCAGACCGATCACACCGGCACCGGCCAGCAGTGGCGTGACGTTCATGCCCATGTTCGCCAGGGCAACGATCAGCGCGATGATGAAAATCGCCACGAACAGCACGTTGCGGATCAGCGGCATCATCGTCTGTGCGCGGGCATTGGCCAGGCCTTTGCGCGAGCGGGTCAGCGCGTGATGCACGGCGGTGTCGCTGAGAATCCAGATCAGCCAGGCGAACAGCAGCGTGCCGGCGAGGCTGAACAGTTTGACGCTGACTTCGTGGCCGTCGCCTTCGGTGAAGCGGATCAACGACATGCCCCAGACCCGCAGGCCCAGCTCGATGAAGGCCAGCCACACCAGCAGATGAACGATGGTGTAGAAAAAGTTTTTCAGCCGTTCCGAATACACGGCGTAACGCCGGATGCCATGCTTGGGTTTGAGGGCGTAGCGGCGTACCAGGCCGTTGATGACCATGCACAACACCAGCAGAACGGTGCAGATCAGCGACTGGCGAAGGGCGGTGCTGGTGTCGCCAGCGGAAATAAAGGTGGCGAACAGGGAGATGGCCACCAGCACCAACGCCGGCACGTACCAGAAGGTGCCGAGGATCGACAGGGTGTCGTTGAGGGCGCGGCGAGTCAGGCGCCGGGACAGCGGCTGGTTGCGGATCAAGTGAGCGATCGGTCGGCGGAAGCGCAGGATGAATCGCCCTGTGGACAGCGCTGCCAGGACATTGGCGACAGTCGCAGCGGTATGGGCCAGATGGCTGCCGAGGCTGTCGACCAGTTGCGGGTCGCTCAGCGCTTCGCCAAACGCGGCGAAGCTGCCGATCAGCCACAGCGGCCGAAACGCCTGGTGCCGCAGGATGTACAAGGCGCGGTGGCGGTGCGGGCCGTCGAGCAGGGAAAAGGCAATCACGCAGATGGCCGAGAAGCAGGTGCCGACCACCAGTGCATAGGCCAGCACCATCGCCAGGCTTTTGCCCAGGGACGAGGGCAAGGCGTAGCTCATGTAGACCGTGATCACCAGGGCGATCAGCCATGGCCCGAGTTTGCGCAAGGCGAAGCGCAACATGTCGAGGGCCCGGGGGTGCTGCGGCAGTTCTTCGGTCAGGCCGAAACGCATCCGCACGCGGTGGCTGATCCAGATCAGGGCGGCGGCCAGCAGGCTCCAGACCATCAGGATCATGGCAAAGGCGAACAGCATGGGCAGCCATTCATTGGCCGGCAACGCCAGTGCCACCAGTTCTTCCCGGGCCTGATCGAACTCACTGGACCAGCGCGTGAGCGGACTGTCGTCGCCGGAAAATTTCTTCTCGATGTTGGACAGGGTTCCGCCAATCAGGCCCAGCACGCCTTCCTCGGTCGTTGGTTGAGCCTTTTTGGTGGTGTCACGGAGCTTTTTCAGATCGGTCAGCAGCTTGGTGCGTTGCTGATCGTTCTCCAGAGACTTGATCACTTCGTCCAGGGATTGCCCCAGCGGTTCCTGTGCTTCGGGCTGGGTCTTGGCCTGGCTGCTGAGCAGGCCTGGCAGGCCGGCCGCCTGGGCAGGCGCCACTGACAGCAGCGTCATCAGGCAGGCAAGGACAATACACGGGAGGGCAAAAAGACGAGCGAACACTAGGCGGTCAACCTCGCAGGGAGCGGATCGACCGAGTGTACGAGCCCGTCAAAATCAATGCGAGCCAAGGGCGATGAATTATTCGTTGAGTTTGGCGAGGATCTTGATTACCACAGTCGCGAGGATGCTCAGCATGCCGATCCACATGACAAATACACCGGCATTTTTGTCGCGAAAGTTGAAGCCGACGGCCAGCATGATCATCCCGGCAAGGATCGGGACCAGCATGGCGTGGAAGGTAGACATCGAGATCATGGAGACAGCCTTGTCGAAGAGATACTTGAAGTCTAGGCGGTTTTTAAAGTGGCAGGCGTGATGTGTATCAGGAATGAACCAGCGCGATCATGAAATCTGCAGTGTTTGAGCTGCCGTCATCGCGAGCAAGTCGGATCGCCGCACCGTCGCTCCCACATTTGAAATGCAATCCAATGTGGGAGCGAGCTTGCTCGCGATGCTTTTTCAGGTTTACGGCAACTCGCGGCAGGCGTAGAACGCGCTCAGCACCTTGACCAGATGCGCCAGGTCATGGCTGCCGCACAATTCGCGGATCGAGTGCATGGCGAACGTCGGCAGGCCGATGTCCACGGTGCGCACCCCCAGGTGGCTGGCGGTGATCGGGCCGATGGTCGAGCCACAGCCCATGTCGCTGCGCACCACGAAACTCTGCACCGGCACTTCTTCAGCCATGCACAGGTGACGGAAGAACCCGGCGGTTTCGCTGTTGGTGGCGTAGCGCTGGTTGCTGTTGACCTTGATCACCGGGCCGGCGTTGAGTTTCGGGCCGTGGTTGGCATCGTGTTTGTCGGCGTAGTTCGGGTGCACGCCGTGGGCGTTGTCAGCCGAAACCAGCAGGGATTTCTGAATAGTGCGTACGAATTCATCACCTTCAGGCAGCAGGCGACGCAAGGTTTGCTCGAGCATCGGGCCGTCGGCACCGCACGCTGAGCAGGAGCCGACTTCTTCGTGGTCGTTGCACACCATCACGCAGGTTTCGTCGGTGTCGGCTGTCAGCAGCGCTTGCAGGCCGGCGTAGCACGACAGCAGGTTGTCCAGGCGTGCGCCGGCGATGAAGTCGCCATGCAAACCAATGACCGCAGCGCTTTGGGTGTCGTAGAAACTCAGCTCGTAATCGAGCACCACATCAGCGTTCAGGCCGTGTTCGCGGGCGAGTTGATCGGTGAGCACCGCGCGGAAGTCCACGCGCTCGTCACCGGCAAATTGTGCGAGGATCGGCGGCAATTCGGTCTGGGCGTTGATGGCCCAGCCCATGTTGGCCTCACGGTTGAGGTGAATCGCCAGGTTCGGAATGATCGCGACCGGAGTCTTGAAGTCGATCAACTGGCTCTCGACCTTGCCATCACGACGGAAGGTTACGCGGCCCGCCAGAGACAGGTCACGGTCGAACCACGGCGCCAGCAGCGCGCCGCCATACACTTCGACGCCCAATTGCCAGAAGCCCTGGCGTTGCAGTTCCGGTTGCGGCTTGACCCGCAGGCACGGGCTGTCGGTGTGGGCGCCGACCAGTCGAATGCCACCGTGCAGCGGTGAGTTACGGCCCATCTTGATCGCGACAATCGAAGAGTCGTTGCGGGTGACGTAGTAGCGACCGTTGGCTTCGGTATTCCACGGCTCGCGCTCGTCGAGGCGTTGATAGCCCGCCGCTTCCAGGCGCTGAACAAGGCTGGCGGTGGCATGGAACGGGGTAGGGGAGGCCTTGAGGAAATCGATCAGGCCTTGGTTCAACTCTTCGCGCATAAAGTAGCTCCAGACAGCAGTGGCGCCAGTTTAACGTATTGGCCATTGAATTGGCGGTGGAGTGCGGGTGGAGTGGCGCAATCCCCTGTAGGAGCGAGCTTGCTCGCGATGGTCGTCAACGATAACGCGGGAAGCCTGGCGCCTCGTGGCGCTCTCGGGATCATCGCGAGCTAGCTCGCTCCTACAGGGTTTGCTTTCGCTTAGAACGGCGCCGGGCACTCGAAGCGCAGGCGCTCACCGGTCTGCGGGTGGGTGAAGCTGAGCATGCTCGCGTGCAGGCACAGGCGCGGCCAGGCCGCCAATGCCTGTTCATGGGCGTAGAGGCCGTCACCCAGCAGCGGATGACCAATCGAGAGCATATGCACGCGCAACTGGTGGGAGCGGCCGGTGATCGGTGTCAGCTCAACGCGGCACCAGTCGCCGCAACGTTCGAGCACGCGCCAGAAGGTCAGCGCATGTTTGCCGAATTCGTGATCGACCACGTGCCGTGGCTTGGTCGGCGGGTCGTAGCGCAAGGGCAGGTCGATGCTGCCGCTGTCCAGTTCCGGCTGGCCCCAGCACAGGGCTGTGTAGGCCTTTTCGGTTTCGCGGTCGTGAAATTGCCGGGACAGCTCGCGATGGGTGTCCGGGTCACGGGCCAGCAGGATGATGCCGGAAGTCTCCCAGTCCAGCCGGTGGACGATTCGCGCTTCCGGGTAGCCATTTTCCTGCAGGCGGGTAATCAGGCAGTCCTTGTTGTCATCGGCCCGGCCGGGGACGGAGAGCAACAGGGTCGGTTTGTTCACCACCAGTACGGCGGCATCCTGATGGATGATGTGGATGTTGGACAACGGCATTAAAACAGCCTCGTAACAAACGCCAACGGCGGCTCGGGCTTCCCTGATCCCCGTGTAGGAGATGCCGCAGGCTGCGATCTTTTGACTTTGTTTTTAAGAACAAGATCAAAAGATCGCAGCCTGCGGCAGCTCCTACGCCAAGGTTGGAAACCCGAGCCGCCGTGGCTCCTGGCGAATCGACTCAGCGATCTGGCAGGGTGATATTGAGTTCCAGAATCGAGCAGCTGCCCTGGCTTTCCAGTGCGACATGCACGTCATCGGACCCGATATTGACGTACTTGCGGATCACCTCGACCAGTTCCTTCTGCAAGGCCGGCAGGTAGTCCGGGGTACTGCGTTGGCCGCGTTCGTGCGCCACGATGATCTGTAGACGCTCTTTCGCTACCGACGCGGTGCTTTGCTTTTTGTTGGCACGAAAGAAGTCAAAAAGGTTCATTACCTACCTCCAAACAGGCGCTCGAAGAATCCCTTCTTCGTTACATCGAGAAAACGATGTTCCTTTTCTTTGCCCAAGAGGCGATCAACCGTGTCGCTATAGGCCTGACCTGCGTCGCTCTGATCATCAAGAATCACTGGCACACCCTGGTTGGAAGCCTTGAGCACCGCTTGGGATTCCGGGATCACACCGAGCAGTTTGATCGAGAGGATTTCCTTGACGTCTTCGACGCTGAGCATTTCGCCTTTTTCGACTCGCTCCGGGTGGTAGCGGGTAATCAGCAGGTGTTCCTTGATCTGCTCTTCGCCACGTTCGGCACGACGGGACTTGCTGGCCAGCAAGCCCAGCATGCGGTCCGAGTCACGTACCGAGGACACTTCCGGGTTGGTCACGACAATCGCTTCATCCGCGAAGTACATAGCCAGGTGGGCGCCTTTCTCGATACCTGCCGGAGAGTCGCAGACCACGAATTCGAAGTCTTCCTTCAGGGCCATCAGGACTTTTTCCACGCCTTCGACGGTCAGCGCGTCTTTGTCGCGGGTCTGGCTGGCGGCCAGCACGTAGAGGTTTTCCAGGCGCTTGTCTTTGATCAGGGCCTGTTGCAGGTTGGCTTCGCCGTTGACCACGTTGACGAAGTCATACACCACGCGGCGCTCGCAACCCATGATCAGGTCGAGGTTACGCAAGCCCACGTCGAAGTCGACGATCACTGTTTTGTGGCCGCGCAGAGCGAGGCCGGTACCGATAGCGGCGCTGGTGGTGGTCTTACCCACACCACCCTTGCCGGATGTAACCACGAGAATCTTGGCCAAGGTGTTTCACCCCTAAGGAAAGAGGACTTTTCAGCCCTTGAAAAACATCTCCTGAAAAACTACTGCAGTCGGACAGCCTTGGCTGGAATCCGGTTTTGAGCGGCGTTTACCCCCGGTAAACACTGCTTTCGGCCTTTTTCCTACTTCGTTTGAGCCGTTTTCGCTACGTTTTAGAGATGCTTGGAAAATGCGGCAGTATCCGTTAAAGCCGAATGATGTTCAACACGTCGCCGGACAGGCTGACCTGCACTCCCGAACCCCATAGCGGGTCGCGGCGTAGATCTTCGGAAACCTTGTAATGCCCGGCGATGGAAATCAGTTCAGCACTCATTTGCTGACAGAAAATCCGCGCCTTGGTGTCGCCCTTGACGCCGGCCAACACGCGACCCCGCATCGGGCCGTATACATGGATGTTGCCATCGGCGAGAAGTTCCGCCCCCGGGCTGACCGAGGAGATCACCACCAGATCGCAGCCCTGGGCATAAATCTGCTGGCCGCCGCGTACTGGCGAAGTGATGATTTTCGTCGGTTTGATGGTCGGCTCGGGCGGTTTTTCCGGTTTTTTCTTCGGTTCGCCTTCGGTCAGGTCCAGTGGACGCTCGCGGGCACCGGACGGTGGCAGCACCGGCAGGTCGACCGCGATGGCGGCGGCGATGTCTTCGATGCGGCTGGCACGGATCGCCAGGGTGCGCAGGCCATGCTGGCGGCACACGCGCATCAGGCCGGGCAGATCGACCGCGCCTTCGTTGGCCGGGAGTTTGTCCAGGGCCAGTACCAGCGGCGCGTTGCTGAAGAAGTTGGGCGCCTGGGCGACCTTGGCGGCCAGTTGCCGATCAAGGCTTTCGAGGTCGTTACGGGCCAGTTCCAGCACCGTAATGGCCAGCATGCTGCCCTTCAACTGGAACACGGGATCTTGGTCTAGCGGTTCGGTTTGGCTCATGGTCGGCATACAACGACTTGTCACTAAAAGTGCCGAGACTTATAACGAGAACGCCCGCAGGCCGCAAGCCGGGTCGAACGATGTAGAATGCGCGGCCATTGTCATTCCGGAAGCATTAATGGACCGCCCGCGTTTTCGAAAAGCATTTCTATCTCCACGTTTCTGGCCACTGTGGTGTGGCTTGGGGCTGTTGTGGCTGATCGTCCAGTTGCCGTATCCGGCACTGTTGTGGATCGGTCGTGTACTGGGATCTTTGATGTATCGGGTGGCCGGCGACAGACGGCGCATTGCCAAGCGCAATCTGGAACTGTGTTTTCCTGAAAAGACCGCCGCCGAACGCAAACACCTGCTCAAGGAGAACTTCGCTTCCACCGGCATCGCTTTTTTTGAGATGGCGATGAGCTGGTGGTGGTCGCGCAAGCGCCTGGCGAACCTGGCTCATGTCGAAGGGCTGGAGCATTTGCAAAAGGCTCAGCGCGAAGGCAAGGGCGTGATCCTGATGGCGCTGCACTTCACGACGCTGGAAATCGGTGCCGCGCTGCTTGGCCAACAGCACACCATCGACGGCATGTACCGCGAGCACAAGAATCCGCTGTTCGACTACATCCAGCGCCAGGGCCGCGAGCGGCACAATCTCGACTCGCTGGCGGTGGAGCGCGAAGACGTGCGCGGCATGCTCAAATTGCTGCGCTCGGGCCGCGCGATCTGGTACGCACCGGATCAGGACTATGGCGCCAAGCAAAGCCTCTTCGTGCCGTTGTTCGGCATTCAGGCTGCGACCGTCACCGCCACGAGCAAGTTTGCGCGGCTGGGCAAGGCGCTGGTGGTGCCGTTCACCCAGGAGCGTCTGGCGGACGGCAGCGGATATCGCCTGGTGATTCATGCGCCGCTCGAAGGCTTCCCCGGCGAAACCGAAGAAGAAGACTGCATTCGCATCAATCAATGGATCGAAAGCGTTTTGCGCGAGCATCCCGAGCAATACCTGTGGGCTCATCGCCGCTTCAAGAGTCGTCCACCGGGCGAGCCGAAGTTGTACGCCAAGCGCGGTTGAGTAACCGTTTTCCCAAGCACCATGGAGTGTTGCGATGAGTCCAGTTGAGCCGGTTACAGGGTTGATTCTTTCCGGTGGCGGGGCTCGGGCGGCCTATCAGGTCGGGGTGCTGGCGGCGATTGCCGAATTGCTGCCGCCGGGGGCACGCAATCCGTTTCCGGTGATCGTCGGCACCTCGGCGGGCGCGATCAACGCCGTCAGCCTCGCCAGCGGGGCGATGGATTTTCGTAACGCCATCGAACGCCTGACAGCTTTCTGGCAGGGCTTTCGCAGTCACCTGGTGTTGCGCAGCGACTGGCCCGGGGTGATCCGCCAGGCCAGCCGCTTTGTCAGCCACAGTTTGCTCGGCATCGGCAGGCACATGCCGGTGGCGCTGCTCAATAGTTCTCCGCTGCGGGACTTGCTCAGCGACAAGCTGCATATGGGCGGCATCGCCGAAGCGATCGCACAGCAACAATTGCATGCAGTGGCAGTCACGGCTTTCGGCTATGAGTCCGGCCAGGCCGTCACCTTCTATCAGGGCGGAGGCAAGATCGATGCCTGGTTGCGCCATCGACGCGTCGGCGTTCCCACCCAACTGTCGGTTGAACATCTGCTCGCCAGTTCGGCCATTCCACTGCTGTTCGCCCCGGTGAAAATCGGCGAAGAATATTTCGGTGATGGCGCGGTGCGGCAGTCGGCGCCGATCAGTCCGGCGCTGCATCTGGGCGCCAGTCGGGTGCTGGTGGTGGGCGTCAGCGGCAACCCCCGCGGCGTCGACCCGCAACAACCCTTGGTGCGCAGCTACACCGGTCAGCAGCCGACCCTGGCGCAGATTGGCGGGCACATGCTCAACAGTACGTTCATTGACAGCCTGGAAAGTGACATCGAGCTGTTGCAGCGCCTGAACCAGTTCAGTCACCTGATGCCCGACGGCACGCCGACCCGCGCATTGGGCGTGGCGCCGGTGGACGTATTGGTGATTTCACCGAGCCAGCCGATCGATGAAATTGCCGCGCGACATCGTCAGGAATTGCCGGCGGCACTGCGCCTGTTTCTGCGCGGGCCGGGCGCGACCAAGACCAGCGGGGCCGGGGTGCTGAGCTATCTGTTGTTCGAGGCGGGGTATTGCAGCGAGTTGATCGAGCTAGGGCGGCGGGATGCGTTGGCCAAGCGCGGGGAGTTGTGCCGGTTTCTCGGGCTCTCGGTGGCTGAGGCCGTTTGAACTGTCAGATCTGACAGTAGATGTGCTCAGGTTTTTCCATCAGATTGAACCCCTCAGGCAGAGGGTTCGAAGATGGCGGCTGCGCAATGGATTGATGCTCACACACCGAGCGTGTCGGTGGGGGATCCGCGCGGTTTGGCTGTGCGCAGTGTCGCCTATTGCCGTCATCCGCGGAACCCGTCCATTGAGACTCGCATCACCCGCAATCACTTTGACGCTGCCGGACGGCTGGTGGCTTCCTGGGATCCACGATTGTGGGGCAYGGCGCCAAAACCCAACCTCGCCACGACGCACAATTTACTAAGTCAGCCTCTGCTGGTGGACAGCGTCGATGCCGGTTGGCAACTGAGTTTGCTGGATCAGGCCGGTATGGTGCGCTCATTCTGGGACGGTCGCGGGAGTCAGCGGCACACTGAGTACGATGAGCTTCAGCGTCCGACGGCAGTGACGGAGCAAATGACAGATGACCCGTCGCGTGTCGCCGAGCGTTTTGCTTATGGCGATGCGGGAGAAGTGTCTGTTATTCATAACCAGTGCGGCCAACTGATCCGCCATGACCATCCGGCAGGCACACGTATCCTTGATGAATTTGGCATAGGCGGTCTGGCATTGGCGGAGCAGACCCGGTTTTTGCTCTCCCTTGCTCCTCCCGACTGGCCATTCGATGTTGTAGAGCGTGAGCGCTGGCTGGAGATGCAAGTGTTCACGACCGCGCAGCAACACGGTCCACTGGGGGAAATACACGCTCAGACCGATGCCATGGGCAACGTCAGAGGGCTCGCGTACAACCAGTCTGGTGAGTTGAAAGAAACCCGATTGAAGCTGGCAGGCGCCACCGAAACACCTCAGTTGTTGGTCAGTGACATCCACTACGACGCGTTAGGCAGGGTTGAAAGTGAACGGGCTGGAAACGGCGTAATCACCACTGCTCACTACGCCGATGAAGATGGGCGTTTGCTGCAATTGCTGTCCTGCAATGGCCAGCCACTGCAACACCTCGAATATGAATACGATCCGGTTGGCAATATCACCAGCCTCGAAGACAAGCTTGAAACGACCCGCTATTTCAACAATCAGCGGATCGACCCGATCAACCGCTATCGCTATGACAGCCAGTATCAGCTGGTCGAGGCCTCTGGCCGGGAAGTGAGCCGACCCGCCAATGGCCCTGCATTGTCTGTCTGGCAAACCACGCCGCTGGACCCCAATCAGTTGCGCAATTACATCCAGACCTTCAACTACGACGCTGCCGGGAACCTGCAGACCCGCCATCACAGCGACGTGCAAACCTTCGAGATGTTCACATCGCTGATCAGTAATCGCAGCGTCGCGGATAAGGAGAACCTGGCAAACGGCTTTGATGCCAACGGCAATCAACAGGAGCTGTTGCGCGGTCAGAAGATGAGCTGGGACAGTCGCAACCAGTTAAACCGGATCACGATGGTCAGTCGTGAAGATGGACCCGACGATACCGAAAGTTATTTCTACGACAGTCTTGGGCATCGGTTGCGAAAGGTTCGACTCAGCGAAGCTGCACGGCGCACGATCCGTGCCGAAGTTCGTTATTTGCCTGGGTTGGAAATCCATCGTGAAACGGCCACGGGTGAAGAGTGGCATGTCATCAGCGTTGAAGCAGGTCGCAGTAGGATCCGCGTTTTGTACTGGGTCACCAAACCACCTGAAGGTGCGTCCAACGACCAACTGCGTTATTGCCTGAGCGATCATTTGAATTCCTGCACGTTGGAGTTGGATGAGCAGGGCGGTGTTGTGACTCGAGAGGTTTACTACCCGTTTGGCGGGACGGCCCTCTGGGCGGGCTCCAGCGAAATTCAAGTAAATTACAAGACGATTCGTTATTCCGGGAAAGAGCGGGATGCGACGGGGCTCTATTATTACGGGTATCGATATTACGCGCCGTGGTTGCAACGCTGGGTGAGTGCGGATCCGGCAGGAAGTATTGATGGGTTGAATCTTTATGCTTTTGTGGTCAACGGACCGATGGTTCGTACTGACAGGGATGGGCGGTTTTATGAGGGTAAGGATGATGAGTATGAACGTAAAGTGATAGATCCCGTTAACGGACTCGGACACGAAATCGTCGCGCGAGGTCTATCGGAGTTTAGTTTTTCTGAGCAAATGGCGATTACTTCAAATCTGAAGCGGGCACGACAAGCCTATCAAGTTGCTGCTCTAATGATGAAGGAGTTTGAACGTGAGAGTGCACCGGTGGTTCAGGACTATTATGCGGCTGCGTCACTATCGGAATTAAGTGATGTGGTCGGTGTGTGGCAGGATGCAGATAAATTGATAGGTGAGTATCAATCTGAGCTTGGGCAAGATAAGTTTGTTAAGGTTCGACTTTCAGAGGGGGAGACAAAAAGGGCCTATGTATCGAAGGGTGATCCTCATGGGCGAGTATGGATTAACGAGAGTTTTATAAGCAATAACCACGATACGCTTATTACACTGGGGCATGAAATAAGTCATTTGGTTGGGACGGAGGATAATTTTTATTTGCCCGGTATTGGCTTTAAATTTTCTCACAAGCAATTAGAAAAAGTAGACGTCTATTTAGAAGCGACGCGAAAAGTATCACGAGATATTTTGGCGGGCTTGGATAGTCCGGGTTATGGCCCCGGCGCCTTGGCAGAGGATGAAAGTTTTATTGGAAGAGTTAACTTGCTTGTTTCGCAAGAAAGCCAAGTGAGTACTTGGGGTGAAGCCGTTGCAACATTTAACAGTGGCCCGGCAGTAAGGGTCGCAATGGCCAAAAACAATGCAGATACCACCATATTTTCAGCATATTCGTTACAACGAGTCTATGAACGTGATATCAGCAACTGATCTCAGAAGTTCACGCTGGCGAAATTGGCTCACAGCGTGAGCGAGTCCCAACCTGACTTATCCGACAGGTTGGGACATCCATTCCGTCAGAAATGAACCTTGACCAGAAAACTGGTCACACTCTGATCAGTCTTGAAGCCCTGGCTGTCTTCAATACCGTACTTGTTTTTCCAGTAGTCGTACTCGACACCGACGTACAGCTGCTTGGCACCCAGGTTCAGCGCCTTGCCCAGGTCATATTTGACCTGCGGGTTGAAGTGCAGGTTGGCGTGGTATTCGCCTTTTTTGTTCACGTCGTTGTCGACCACCCAGTCCATGAAGCCGTCGATCAGCACATCCGAGCCACCCACCGGGATGGTGTAGGACCAGACCGGCGTGACCTGCCAGATGTTGTCGCCCGGGCGGTCGCCTTCGGTGTGGCGGTTGTAGAAGTTCAACTGGAAGTAATCGAAGCCCGGGATGGCCAGGTCGAAACCAGGGCCGATCAGGTAGGACTCGGTATCGTCTTCACCGAACTCGTAGGTCATGGCCAGCAGGACGTCCTTGATCGGGCCGAGCTCGAACTTCTGGTCGAAGATCTTGTTGAACGACAGGCGCGGGCTGAGCTCGCCGTAGTGGCTGTTCTTGCCCGCGAAGGCGTCTTCCTTGCCGTTGTAGAAGATCTTGTCGATGAAGAAGAAGTTGTCGCCGTATTTCCAGCCGTCGGCGTGTTCAAAGGTCACCGTCTGCTGAATGCGCGGGTTGACCTGGAAGTCCTTACCGTAAAGGTAGGACAGGCTGTTGTTCTGCCACTGCAGCAAGTCGCCGGCCATGGCCTGACCCCCCGCCAGCAATGATCCCGCCAGCATCAGGCTAGTGCACGTACGTTTCATTCGGTTGCTCCCAAAAAGTAGGTGGTTCCACGTTATTTTTTTAAGGTCGGCGCTCTGGTGTGGCGCCTGTTTCCGTAGCGGTAAAAAATCATCCATTCGGTCAGCTTTGGTGCTGTTAGCAAGAGCTGAGCCAAGGCTTTCAAAAAGCAAAAAACTCCCGTTCGGCGGCTCAAGAGCGGTCGATTGAGAGGGGTTTTGGAGTGCCTTGGTGCCTGCCAGAGCCGGGATAAGTTGGCTTTATGGTCAGGTTTTACATCCGGGCTTTTTTTTAAACCGGATTCGGGCGGCCGCGGAGAATACTGACTCCTCGGCCAGGTCTCAAGTGCTCCGCAACGGCGCACCGACGACAGGTTTGGGGCACGGTTGCGGGGCAGCATCAGAAATGCACCTTCACCAGCAGGCTGGTGGTGTTTTCGTTGGTGTCGAAGCTGGAACTGTTTTCGATGCCGTACTTGTCTTTCCAGTAGCTGTATTCGACGCCGACGTACACCTGTTTTTCCCGCCAGCTCAGGGCCTTGCCCAGGTCGTACTTGATCTGCGGGTTGAAGTGCAGGTTGGCGTGATAAGTGCCATGGGAGTTCTGGTCGTTATCCACCACCCAGTCCATGTAGCCGTCGATCAGCAGGTTCGAGTTGCCCAATGGCAGGGTGTAGGACCAGGCCGGTGTGATCTGCCAGACATCGTCGCCGGGACGCGAGCCTTCGGTCTGACGGTAATAGAAGTTCAAGGTGAAAAAGTTGAAGCCCGGTACCGCGAGGTCGAAACCGGGGCCGATCAGGTAGGCCTCGGTGTCGTCTTCGCCGTTCTCGTAGGTCATGGCCAACAGCACGTCCTTGATCGGGCCGAATTCGAAACGGCGGTCGAGGATCTTGCCGAAGGAGAGGCGCGGGCTGAACTCGCCGTAGTAGGCATGAGCACCTTTGTTGCGGTCTTTCTCGCCGTTGTACCAGGTGCTGTCGACGAACAGGAAGTTGTCGCCGTACTTCCAGCGGTCGGCGTGTTCGAAGGTTATCGTCTGCTGGATCGACGGATTGACCACGAAATCCTTGCCGTACAGGTAGCTCAGGCTGTTGGTCTGCCACAGCAGTAAATCGCCGGCCATGGCCTGACTCGCGGCCAGCAGGCCAGCACTCAACAGCAGGTTGGTTTGTGTCCGAATCATCTGTTGCTCCCTCTTGTTTTTATTTTTGAGGCGCAGGTTGTGGCCAGGGGGCTGGCCACAGGCAGGCCCCCTTGGTTATCCGTCAGATCAATGTGTGTGAGCGTGGCAGTCGTTGATGGCCGCGCGTTCGGCGCCACCCAGGATGTTGAACAGCAGGTTCAACGTCAGCGCGCTGAGGGTGGCCATGGCGATACCGCTGTGGGTGATCGGACTCATCCATACGGGCAGGTGGGCGAAAAACTCCGGGCGCACTACCGGGATCAGACCCATGCCAATGCTCACTGCCACCAGCAACTGGTTGCGACGGTCACCGATGTCGGCTTCCTGGAGAATCTTGATCCCGGTGGCGGCGACCATGCCGAACATCGCAATCGCTGCGCCACCCAGTACTGCCGGAGGAATCGAGGCCACCAGGAACGCGGCTTTGGGCAGCAGGCTCAGAACGATCAGCAACCCGCCAGCGACGATGGTCACCGAGCGACAGCGTACGCCGGTCATTTGCACCAGGCCGATGTTCTGGGCGAAGGAGGAGTGGGTGAAGGTGTTGAAGAAGCCGGCGAAGAACGAGGCGCCGGCATCGCACAGCAAGCCGCGACGCAGCATCCGTGGGCAGACTTCCTGGCCGGTGATCTTGCCCAGCGCCAGAAACATCCCGGTGGACTCGACGAAAATGATCACCACCACCAGGCACATGGACAGGATCGGCGCGAGTTCGAATTTCGGCATGCCGAAGTGCAGCGGAGTGACGAATTGCAGCCATGGCGCCTGAGCCATGCCACTGAGGTCGACCATGCCGAGCAGGCCGCAGAGCACATAGCCAAGGCACATGCCGATCAGTACGGAAATATTGACCCAGAAGCCGCGCATGAAGCGGTGCACCAGCAAGATGGTGCCCAGTACCAGTGCGGCGATGGTCAGGTAGATCGGCGAACCGAATTGGCTGGCGCCAGCACCGCCGCCGGCCCAGTTCACGGCCACGGGGAACAGCGACAAACCGATCGAGGTGATGACCGTACCGGTCACCAGTGGCGGGAAGAAGCGCACAACCTTGGACATGAACGGGGCGATGAGCATGCCGAAGAACCCGGCGGCGATGGTAGCTCCGAAGATCCCCTGCAGGCCGATGCCGGGCATGCCGGCCATGGCGACCATGCTGCCGACGGCGGCGAAACTGGCGCCCATCATCACCGGCATGCGAATGCCCATGGGGCCTATGCCGAGGGACTGGACGATGGTGGCAATACCCGCCACCAGCAGGTCGGCGTTGATCAGGAAGGCAATTTCTTCACGACTCAGGCCAGCGGCCTGTCCGATGATCAGCGGTACCGCGATGGCACCACCGTACATCAGCAGAACATGTTGCAAGCCGACCAGGATCAGTTGCAAGAGGGGCAAACGCTGAATGGCGGGTGCGTCGGGGATGCGCGCTGTGGATAGCTCGGACATGCAACACCTCGGATCTTTTTTATTCTTGTGATTTACAGCTGCAGTGCTGCTGGCAGCTGTATTCGAATCAGGTGGGCCGCTTTGCGGCCAATCGCAGGCAAGCCAGCTCCCACACAGGCAGTGCAAAACCTGTGGGAGCGAGCTTGCTCGCGATGCTTTTGTTGCTTAGTTGGTCTGGGCACCCTGCACAATCCAGGCACCGATCAGGTCACGTTCCTGCTGGGTCATCTGGGTGATGTTGCCCAGTGGCATGATCTGGCTGGTGACGGCTTGCGCCTGAATCCGCGGTGCGTTCTGGCGGATCTGTTCGGGGGTGTCGAACATCACACCGGCAGGGGCCGCACTGAACAGCGGGCTGGTTGGCTTGGCCGAATGGCAAACCGCACAACGTTCCTGAATCACGCTGTGCACTTTGTCAAAGCCTGGGCCTGTGTTGGACGCTTGCGCCGGTGCGGCAGCCGGCGTTTCTGCAGGTTTGGCTTCAGCCGGTTTCAAACCACCGCCCACTGCTGTTTCCGGCAGTGGCTGGTATTCGATCTTCGCTGGCGCCTTGGCCACTTCCGGGCTGTTCAGCGGCGCGGGGCCGGTGACGTAAGCCAGGCTGATCATGCCGACGGCTGCCACTGGCAGGGTCCAGGCAAACTTGTGGCTGTCGTGACGGGTGTT
Organism: Pseudomonas sp. P4_C4; assembly: GCF_056402055.1. Classification (NCBI taxonomy): domain Bacteria; kingdom Pseudomonadati; phylum Pseudomonadota; class Gammaproteobacteria; order Pseudomonadales; family Pseudomonadaceae; genus Pseudomonas; species Pseudomonas sp. P4_C4. The sequence goes on from NZ_JBFUID010000019.1 coordinate 18,446, forward strand.
GAAGTAGTGACGCACCAATATCGCCAGTACCGCGATCCCGGCCAGGATCAGCCAGTTGTATTGGCTGCCGTAAGTGCTTGGGAAGTGGTTGCTGATCATGATGAACAGCACTGGCAAGGTGAAGTAGTTGTTGTGACGCGAACGCAGCAGGCCTTTGGCTGGCAGCGCCGGATCCGGCGTGCGGTTCTCGGCGATCGCCGCTACCAGTGCGCGTTGCGCCGGCATGATGATGCGGAACACGTTGCCGACCATGATGGTGCCGATGATCGCGCCGACGTGCAGGTACGCACCCCGACCGCTGAACACTTTGCTGAAGCCGTAGGCCGCGCCGATGATCAGGACGAACAGGATTGCGCCTAGCAGGGCAGGGCGTTTGCCCAGGGCCGAGTCGCACAGGAAGGAGTAGATGAACCAGCCAATGAACAGCGAGCCGAGACCGATGGCCACGCCTTCAGGACCGCTCAGGGTGCTGCCCGGAGCCAGCAGGTAGAGCGTCGGGTTGGAGTAGAACACTACGCACAGCAGCGCGACCCCCGACAGCCAGGTGAAGTAGGCTTCCCATTTGAACCAGTGCAGGTTGTCCGGCATGGTCGGTGGGGCCAGTTTGTATTTTTCCAGGTGGTAGATACCGCCACCGTGGATTGCCCACAAATCACCGGCCAGCCCGTTTTTCGGATTGACGCGGTTGAGGTTGTTTTCCAGCCAGACGAAATAGAACGACGCACCGATCCAGGCCACGCCAGTAATCATGTGAACCCAGCGCACGCTCAGGTTCAGCCATTCCAACAGATGTGCTTCCACAGTCTTTACCTCTCGCCTGTCACTCTGTTGTCGAGTGATCAGGCCTTCTCTTATTGGTGGGGGGCGAGGATCAAACGCTCATCCTCTTTGAAAAAATGCTCATCGCAGTTATTGCCTGTGCCACTGCGATCAACCACCAGGAAGTCATCCCGCTTTTCGATCGTCAGCACCGGGTGGTGCCAGACGCCGCGATGGTAATTAATGCCCTGCCTGCCGTTGGTGACGAAGGCGCGGACCAAGCCTGATACAGGTTCATCGCCAACTGGCGCGACCACGATCAGAAAGGGGTTGCCGAGCAGCGGAATGAAAGCCTGGCTGCCCAGCGGATGGCGCTCCAGCATGCTGACGATCAGCGGCATGTCCTGCGCGTCGGCGCGGAAGATGCTGATGATCGCCTTGTCCTCTGGCGTAGCGGTTTCCACCGTCGCCAGTTTATGGAAGCGCATGGTCGAACCGTTGTTGATCATGAAGTGATCGCTGCCGTCGGTTTCGATCACGTCACCGAAAGGGGCGAAGGCTTCTTTGGTCAGCGGTTCAATCGTCAGTGTGCGCATGCTGTTCTTCTTAATTCGTTCAGGTGTGGATGATTCTTTGTAGGAGCAGCCGGTCGACGTTCGATTGCTCGCGATGGTCGTCAACGATAACGCGTGCATCCAGGATGAACGCGGTGTCCTTGAGTTTTTCGCGAGCAAGCTCGCTCCTACAGGCTCAGCATTACTTCGCGACCTTGCCCAATACCCGCAGGCGGCTCACACCACCATCCGGGAACACGTTCAGGCGGATGTGGGTGATCGGGCCCAGTGCCTTGATCTGCTCGGCGAAGGTGTGTTCGGCGTGCATTTCCAGCTTCTGGCTTGGCAGCAGTTCGCGCCAGAACAGCGACTGGGTTTCGATCTGGCTGTCGGTACCGCCCTTCACGAAGGCGCCCTGGATCGAGCAGCTGTCCGGGTAGTTGCCCTTGAAGTGCAGGGTGTCGACGATGACTTTCTCGACTTCACCGGCATGGCCCAGCGCGACGATCACCCAGTCATTGCCCGGGGTACGGCGACGCGCGGTTTCCCAGCCGTCGCCCATGTTGATGCCACGGCCCGGGTTGAGGATGTTGCTCATGCGGCCGAAGTGTTCATCGGAGCAGGCGAGGGCGCGGCCACCGTTAAGGGCTGCAGCCAGGTCGACCTGCTCGTTGTCGCCGATAGCCGACCAGTCGCGGAACGGCACACCGTACACGCGCAGACGGGCCACGCCGCCATCCGGGTAGATGTTGAAGCGCAGGTGGCTGAACGCCTGGTCGTTGTTGATTTCGTGGTAGTGGTGGCTGTTGCCTTGCAGCTCGACGGCGGACAGCACTTCAGTCCACTGGGTGTTTTCATCAGGCTCACCCGAGGCCAGGAAGCAGGCTTCCAGGGAAGCCGAAGGCGGGAAGTTGCCGGTGAAGAATGAAGTGTCGATGTCGACGCCCTTGATCGAACCCGGCACACCCAGGCGGATCACTGCGCTGTCGAAGCCTTCGAAGCGTTTGCGGCGCGATTCCCAGCCGTCCATCCACTTGCCGTTGTCATCGAACACGCCCTCCTTCCATACGGCCGGGGTCGGTTGGAACAGACGGTTGGCGTCTGCGAACCAGTCATCGGTGACCGAGATGATTTTGGTGCCCAGGCGGGCATCGGCCAGGTTGACGAACTTCTCGAAAGGTACGGCGTAAGCTTTCATTCTTCTTGTCTGCCTTTAAATAAGTGGCTTGGGATGCTTGCAGGGCCCTTGGTGATTCGGCGTTCTTGAATTCGCAGGGCCAGGCTTGCTATAGGGTCAGTAATCGGAACAGGGCGATCTTGTTGATCTCCGCTAGCGCACATTTGAACTCGGTGTCGACCGGGTTGTGGATGCGCGTTTCGAACGCTGCGAGGATCTGATGCCGGTTGCTGCCTTTTACCGCCATGATGAAGGGAAACTTGAACTTGGCTTTGTAGGCATCGTTCAGCTCGGTGAAGCGCTGGAACTCTTCGGCCGTGCATTGGTGAATACCCGCGCCAGACTGTTCTTCAGTGCTGGCTGCGGTCAGATGGCCCTGGACGGCAGCTTTGCCGGCCAGGTCCGGGTGAGCATTGATCAGGGCCAGCTGGCTTGTGTGATCGGCGCTCAACAGGATGTCGCTCATGCGCTGGTGCAAGGTTTCGATCTCGTCGATCGAAGCGTCCTGGCCCAGGTCGAAGGCCTTCTCGGCCACCCATGGCGAATGTTCGTAGATGTCGGCGAAAGCGGCGACGAAGGCGTCGCGGCTCAGTGTCGATGGTTTCAATGTTTGAAAGGTGCTCATTTGGCAGCCCCTTGGTACGGGTGGGTTTCTTGCCAGTGGCGCGCGATGTCGACGCGACGGCTGAACCACACCTGTTCATGACTTTTAGCGTATTCGATAAAGCGCTTGAGTGAAGCCAGGCGCGCCGGACGGCCGATCAGGCGGCAGTGCAGGCCGATCGACAGCATTTTCGGTGCCTCGGCGCCTTCGGCGTAGAGCACGTCGAACGCGTCCTTGAGGTATTCGAAGAAGTCGTCGCCCTTGTTGAAACCCTGGACCTGGGTAAAACGCATGTCGTTGGTGTCCAGGGTGTACGGGATCACCAGGTGCGGCTTGCCGGTCGGGTTGTTCGGTTCCCAGTAGGGCAGGTCGTCGTCGTAGGTGTCGCAGTCGTAGAGGAAACCACCTTCTTCCATCACCAGGCGACGGGTGTTCGGGCCGGTGCGGCCGGTGTACCAGCCCAGTGGGCGTTCACCGGTGATTTCGGTGAGGATGCGGATCGCTTCGAGCATGTGCTCGCGTTCCTGGGCTTCGTCCATGTACTGGTAGTCGATCCAGCGATAGCCGTGGCTGCAGATCTCGTGGCCGGCATCGACCATGGCGCGGATCACGTCCGGGTGACGCTGGGCGGCCATGGCCACGGCGAAGATGGTCAGCGGAATGTCGAATTCCTTGAACAGCTTGAGGATCCGCCACACGCCGGCACGGCTGCCATACTCGTAGAGGGATTCCATGCTCATGTTGCGCGCACCTTGCAGCGGCTGGGCGGAAACCATTTCCGAGAGGAACGCCTCGGATTCTTTGTCGCCGTGCAGGATGTTGCGCTCGCCGCCTTCTTCGTAATTGAGTACGAACGACAGGGCAATACGGGCATTGCCCGGCCAGTGTGGGTGAGGAGGGTTACTGCCGTAACCGACCAGGTCGCGTGGGTAGTCAGCGCTCACTGCAGGCTTCCTTCTTGTTCGATGATGACGGTTGGTGTGACGCAGCTGAAAAAAGGGTGGCAGGCTGGCGTCACAGCGATGGGCTGATTGTATACAACTTTATATTCACTTTGTAAGCCTGAATTTTCGCATTTTTCACCGACTGTCATCTTTTACTGCTATTGGCGTGAGCCTGCAAGAAATCTGCCTGACTGGTCAATTATTGATTGAAGGGCTCATAGGTGGTGCGGTTTGGCGGGAAATCGACGGAAAATATGCCGATGCCGGGAGTCATGCGAAAAATGTCGTTTTTATTGTGTACAATTTTTTTGAAAAGTGTCTTAATTGGTCGATCGCCGCAGCTTTTCGTGCTCCGAATCGGTGCGGTCTCCTTTTCAACTGACTTCGGGAGGCGCGAAGTCTGACTGCTCCACGCAGGCAGGCGCGCAGAATCAATGGGACGTTTGACTACACACGTTTTGGACGCAGCACACGGTTGCCCGGGCAGCTCGATCAAGGTCGAGTTGTACCGCGTTGAAGGATCGCAGCTGGAATTGGTCGCCAGCGCGATAACCAACAGCGATGGTCGTGTCGATGCACCGCTGCTGCAAGGCGATGACTACCGCTCCGGGGTCTATCAGGTTCAGTTTCATGCCGGCGATTACTACCGCGCCCGTGGCGTCAAGCTGCCGGAGCCTGCCTTCCTGGATGTCGTAGTGCTGCGTTTTGGCATCTCCGCCGAGCAGGATCACTACCATGTGCCGTTGTTGATTTCGCCTTACAGCTACTCCACCTATCGCGGCAGCTGATCCCCCAGGCAGCTGCTGCACCCTGGAAGCGACTGCGCATATAGCTTCTTTGGTCTTTCGCCCGCTCACACTGCGGGCTTTTTTTCGTCTTGAGAAATGTGGCGCCTGTGCCGACGCCATCGCGAGCTTGCTCGCGATGCTTTTGCTTTTAGCGGCTAAGCAAGGACGCAGCACCCGCACCACTGAACAACCCCGCACTGATCCGGTTAAACCAGCTCTGCCCCTTGCCGCTGCGCAGATACCGCGCCGCACCATGGGCACCAAGGCCGTAGGCCAGTTTGCACAGCAGGTCGAGCACGGTCCAGGTCGCAATCATCACCAGCAACTGCGGCAGGAACGCTTGTTCGGCACTCAAGAACTGCGGCAGGAAAGCGGCGAAGAACAGAATGTCTTTCGGGTTGCTCGCGCCCAGCATGAACGCGCGGCCGAAAAGTGCGCGAAAGCGCGGCACTGCTGCAGCTTGAGGCACTTCGGCGCCATGGGAAGGCTGGCGCGATTGCTGCCAGCTCTGCCAGGCGAGATAGAACAAGTACAACGCACCGACGATTTTCAAGGCGCGGAACAACTGTTCCGACGCCAGCAGCAACGCGCCCAGGCCCAGCGCCGAGGCGCTCAGCAGGCAGATCGAGGCAATCACGCCACCCAGAAACGCCGGGTAGGAGCGGACCAAACCGTAATTCAGGCTGTTGCTGATCATCAGCAAAGACAACGGCCCCGGGATCAGGATCACTATCAGCGCAGCGCCGCTGAACAGCAGCCAGGTTTCCAGACTCATCACTTTCCTCCATTTGCACAAAAGCCCCACCCGACGGGGTGAGGCTGTTTTCAAGCGGGTCCCGCGTAAGGTTTACAGGAAGATGAACTTGGCGATGAAGATCGCGCAGAGCACCCACAAACTCACGGAAATTTCCTTGTACTTGCCGGTACCGGCCTTCAGCGCCACGTAGGTGATGAAGCCCAGGGCGATACCGTCGGCGACCGAGAAGGTCAGCGGCATCATGATGGCGGTAACGATCGCCGGAATGCTGTCGGTCGCTTCGTCCCATTCAATGTGGGCCATGCCGCCCATCATCAGCATCGCTACATAAATCAGTGCGCCAGCGGTGGCATAGGCGGGAATCATGCCGGCCAGTGGTGCGAAAAACATTGCGGCTATAAATAGCACACCAACGGTGACTGCGGTAAGACCAGTCCGACCACCAGCGGCCACGCCAGCAGCACTTTCTACGTAGCTTGTGACCGGCGGAACACCGACCACTGCACCGAATACGCTGGACGCACTGTCGGCTTTCATCGCGCGGGAGAGGTTTTCGATCTTGCCGTCAGCGCCGACCAGGTTGGCGCGCTGGGCAACGCCCATCAGTGTGCCGGCGGTGTCGAACATGTGCACGAAGAGGAACGCCAGGACCACGCTGATCATGCTGACGTTGAATACGCCGGCGACGTTCATGGCCATCCAGGTCGGAGCCAGGCTTGGCGGAGCGGACATGATGCCCTCGTAGTGCACCAGCCCGAGGCCCCAACCGGCGAGGGTCACGGTGATGATGCTGATGAGGATCGCGCCGAACACTTTATGGTAGCTGAGGATGGCGATCATCAGGAAGCACACGGCGGCGAGCAGCGGGCCGGGTTCGCGCAGGGAGCCGAGCTTGATCAGGGTAGCCGGGCTATCGACGACGATACCCGCGGTTTTCAGACCGATCAGCCCCAGGAACAGCCCCACGCCGGCGCCCATGGCGAAGCGCAGGCTGACCGGGATGCTGTTGAGCAACCATTCGCGGATCCGCGAGAAGGTCAGGATCATGAACAGCACACCGGAAACGAACACCGCACCGAGGGCGGTTTCCCAGTTGTAGCCCATGGTACCGACCACGGTGTAGGTGAAGAAGGCGTTCAGCCCCATGCCCGGTGCCAGGCCGACCGGCCAGTTGGCGTACAAACCCATCAACAGGCAACCGAGTGCCGCGGCGATGCAGGTGGCGACGAACGCCGCACCGTGATCGATCCCGGCATCGGCCATGATGTTGGGGTTGACGAAGATGATGTAAGCCATGGTGATGAAGGTTGTCAGACCGGCAATCAGCTCGGTCTTCACCGTGGTGCCATGCAAGCTGAGTTTGAACAGACGCTCCAGCAAGCCATTGCGTAATGGCGGCGAGAGTTCCAGCGTCGATGCTTCGGATTTGCGGCTTTCCACAGCGAATACTCCTCAAGAGTTTTATTGTTATTTCCAGGGCCGGACCCATGAGGGTGGCAGCGGCCCTTTGAGGCACTTGCGAATTTGTTGACCGCTTGGTCAGGAACTCGCACGAAGTGGATTATGCTTTTGTATACAAATAATGCAAATAATGTTTTTGGTTTTGTCGACGAAATATTTGGCTTTAGGGATATATCGCCTGATAGGACGCCATCGCGGGCAAGCCACGCTCCCACAGGTTTTGTGTCGTTCGCTGACCCTGTGAACGTCGAAGACCCTGTGGGAGCGTGGCTTGCCCGCGATGACTGACTTGAGGACAGGTAGATTTTTACTGGTTTTTCCCCAACGCCAGATTCACCGCCAGCCACCCGTTTACCGCCGTCTCCCCAGCCTCGCCGAATACTCTCTCCAACAATTTCACCTGCTCACGGCGCAGCGCCTGTTCAAACCGCGCGCCTTCGTCGGTCAACTCCAGCAGACGCTTGCGCTTGTCAGTCTCGGACGCGACGCTGTCGACCAGATGCATCTCCAACAATTGCCGCAACGGCATGTTCAGCGCCTGCTTGCTCACGCCGAGCAACGCCAACAGCTCCTTGACGCTCAGGTTCGGATAGCGGGCGATGAAAAACACGATGCGCTGATGCACCCGACTCAGGCCGCGACGTTCGAGCATTTCATCGGCCTTGGCGGTGAAGGCCTGGTAGCCGAAGAAAAACGCTTCCATGGCTTGCTGCTGGGAAAGCGGGTTTTTAAGGTCAAGCATATTGACGTATCCGTTCGAGGAGGCGTAATTTCGGTCAACAAGTTTGACTCATTTTCCACATGCCTCGCTACCGGTGATCCCCATGGCTTTTTCCGAACGTGTCTCGCGCCTTAAAAGTTCTTTGATCCGTGAAATCCTCGCCGCGGCCCAGCGTCCGCAGATGATGTCGTTTGCCGGCGGTCTACCGGCCGAAGCCATGTTGCCGAAGGTCGATTGGACCGAGATGCCGGTTTCCATGGGTCAATACGGCATGAGCGAAGGCGAACCGGCGCTGCGTGAGGCGCTGGCCGCCGAGGCGCGGGCGTTGGGAGTGCCATGTGAGGCGAGCCAGGTACTGGTGGTCAGCGGCTCACAGCAGACCCTCGACCTGGCCGCCAAGCTGTACATCGACAAGGGCACCGAGATCCTGCTCGAAGCGCCGACTTATCTGGCGGCGTTGCAGATTTTCCAGTTATTCGGCGCCGATTGCCTGACCGTGCCGCTGGAGGCTGAGGGGCCGAACCTGGCGGAGCTGCGCGTTTGCCTGGAACAACACCGACCGGCTTTCATCTACCTGATCCCGACCTTCCAAAATCCATCGGCGGTGCGTTACAGCGAAGCCAAGCGTGACGCGGTGGCGGCGTTGCTCGATGAATTTGGCGTGACGCTGATTGAAGACGAGCCTTACCGCGAACTGACCTTCGACGGTGGCAGCGCCACACCGATCGTCAGTCGCTTGAAGAAGGCCAGCTGGATCTACACCGGCACCGTGTCGAAAACCCTGCTACCGGGTTTGCGCGTTGGTTACTTGATTGCCAGTCCGGACCTGTTTCCCCATCTGTTGAAACTCAAGCAATCGGCGGATTTGCACACCAATCGGGTCGGCCAATGGCAGGCACTGCAATGGATCGGCAGCGAGAAATATCAGCAACACCGCAGTGAGTTGCGTGATTTTTATCGGGGGCGACGGGATGCGTTTCAGGCTGCGCTGGAAACTCACTTCTCCGATCTGGCGGACTGGAACGTACCGCAGGGCGGGTTGTTTTTCTGGCTGAAACTCAAGCAGCCGCAAGACACCCGCACCTTGCTCAACGCCGCGCTGGCCAATGACGTGGCGTTTATGCCGGGTGAGCCGTTTTTCCCTGAGCCGGATAACCATCCGGGGTATTTGCGGTTGAACTTCAGCCACATTGATCCGGCGCGGCTGGATGAGGGGCTCAAGCGATTAGCGGCGGTGGTGCGACAGGCGCAGGCAGTGCAGGCAGCCTAGAAACAAATAAACCGGCGCAAGGGCCGGTTTATTTTTGCCTGGAGATTTGTGGTGGCTGTAGTGGCCTCATCGCGAGCAAGCTCGCTCCCACAGGGGGGCTGTGGTGTGCACAAAACCTGTGGGAGCGAGCTTGCTCGCGATGGCGTCAGTCAGATCACCACATAAACATCAGGCTGCCGCGAAACGCTTGTCCAGATAATCAATGATCACCTTGGACTCGTACATCCAGGTGGTCTGGCCATTCTCTTCAATGCGCAGGCATGGCACCTTGATCTTGCCGCCTTGCTCCAGCAAGGTCTGGCGATCCTGTTCGTTGTTCTTCGCATCGCGAAGGGCCACCGGCACATTCAGGCGGCGCAGGGTGCGGCGGGTCTTCACGCAGAACGGACAGGCGTGGAATTGATACAGGGTCAGACCCTTGGCGGCGGATTCGACCTGGGCCTGAGCGGCGGCGGGGCGCTTTTTCTTGCTTGGACGAGTAATGAAGTCGATGAAAATGATCAGTTGGCCAAGGCCGACACGAAGCGCTTTTACGAACACGTTGAAAGCCTCACGGTGCTAATGAATAAGGGCGCGCAGCTTACCTGATTTTTTGCAGACGAAAAAAAACCGGCGATGAACGCCGGTTTTCTTCGTGCCGCGAATTACTTGATGAGGCTGAGGAATTCGCTGCGGGTCGCGGCGTTCTCGCGGAACTCGCCGAGCATCACCGAGGTGATCATCGTCGAGTTCTGCTTTTCCACACCGCGCATCATCATGCACATGTGCTTGGCCTCGATCACCACTGCAACGCCCAGGGCGCCGGTGACTTGCTGGACCGCGTCGGCGATCTGGCGGCTGAGGTTTTCCTGGATCTGCAGGCGACGGGCGTACATGTCGACGATCCGCGCCACCTTCGACAGGCCCAGGACCTTGCCGCTCGGGATGTAGGCGACGTGAGCCTTGCCGATGAACGGTAGCAGGTGGTGTTCGCACAACGAGTACAGCTCGATGTCCTTGACCAGCACCATTTCGCTGTTGTCGGAGCTGAACAGGGCACCGTTGGTGACCTCTTCCAGTGTCTGTTCATAGCCGCGGCAGAGGTACTGCATGGCTTTGGCGGCACGCTTGGGCGTGTCGAGCAGGCCCTCGCGGGAGACGTCCTCGCCCAGTTGGCCAAGGATCGCGGTGTAATTCTGTTCCAGGGACATGAAACTACCTGTGGGATTTTACGCAAAGGTCAAGGGTACGGTGGCGGACACGACGCTGCAAGCGTAGCGCGTCAGCTTTACTCGTCACGACCTTCCATCATGGTGCGTTTGAGCATCACATAAACCGCACCGGCACCGCCGTGTTTCGCCTGGCACGAGGTGAAGCCGAGCACCTGTGGATGCTGGCGCAGCCAGGTGTTGACGTGGCTTTTGATCATCGGCCGCTTGCCATCCAGGCGTACCGCCTTGCCATGGGTGACGCGTACACAGCGGATTTCGAATCGGGTGGCTTCGGCGAGGAACGCCCAAAGGGTTTCCCGGGCCTTTTCCACGCTCATGCCGTGCAGGTCGAGGCTGCCTTCGAACGGAATCTGTCCGACTTTGAGCTTGCGCATCTGGCTTTCCTGCACGCCGTCACGCGCCCACATCAGCTCGTCTTCAGGGCCGACGTCGATGACGAACTGATCGGACAGCCCGTCTACGGTGGTGGATTCGGTGCGCACGGTGGCCGCTTGGCGCAGCATGGCAATCTGCGCGCGGTCAGCCTTGGGTTTGCCGGTTTCGGCGCGATCGTGCCTGATTGGCTTGACGCCTTGGATCGCGCTTTTGAACAGGGAAAAATCGTCGTCTTGCATGTCAGCCTCCGCGAAGGGCGGCCAGTTTACCCAACTCGAAGCGAATCGGGCGCGACAAAAACGCGCGCGACGCTTGGCTCAGTCGTGTTTTTTCATCAGGTGCGGCGACATGGCCAGTTCCCGCGACTGGCGCGAGCGACGACGGCAACGGCGCCATAGCCACACGCCGAGGTACAGCACGAACAGGCCGATGACCAGGATCACGGCAGCACCGGCGCGGCTGGTGTTCAATTCACCCAGGGCGGGTGCGTGGCCGAGCAGGCTGGCGACACCGGCCATGACAAGCAACACACCGCACATCGCCAGCAATGCCGCGAACGTCGCGCCGATTCGAAAACGCCAGTTGCTTTGGCCTTTGGGTCGCAAGCGGCGAGCGTCAAAACCATCGGATAACTTCATTCCGACCTTCCTCAATGGGTATCGGCCCTTCGACCGGGAGTTGACCGGGATGTTCCTGAGGCTAAGACAATTACGGCAATTGAGCGGTTTTTGCGGATGAGCGGCATACCAGGCCGCTCATTGAGCGTCGATCAGATCAGTTCCCGGCTCAGGGCGAGGGTGGCGAAATTATCCGCCATGATCGCCATTTCTGTCTGATGAACGTGTTCGGCGCTGAGCACGCCGCCCTTGTATGGCAGGTCGCGGGTGGCGCAGGCATCTTCCACCAAGGTGCAGCGAAAACCCAGGTTCTTGGCGGCGCGCACGGTGGTGCTGACGCTGGAGTGGCTCATGAAACCGCAGACGATCAGGTCAAGGGCACCGAGGTCTTCCAGGCGTTTGGCCAGTTCGGTGCCGTGAAAGGCGCTTGGTAACAATTTGCCGATGACGGTTTCATCGCTCTGTGGCTCCAGGCCCGGAATGAATTCACCACCTACGCCCTGGGGGTTGAACAACCCGCCGAGCGTACCGAGGTGGCGGACATGCACGATCGGCCGGCCGGCGGCGCGGGCAGCGGCGAGCAGTTGCTTGATGTTCGCGACAGCTTCATCCATGCCGCTCAGGGCCAGGGGACCGCTGAGGTATTCTTTCTGGGCATCGATGATGACCAGCGTGGCATGGCTCAGATTGGCCGCTGCATAGCCGCGACCGCTGAGTTGAAACATCGTTTTTGGAACAGACATTCTGGGGCTCCTTGGAGTGGGGCTTTTGCGACATTGTCCTCTGGCTGAGCGGTTCTGTGAATCGCTACGATCGTAGGTGCCGTCGTTGCTGGCCTGTAGCCTTGTCAATAGTCGCATTTTGTTCAATAGCCTGGCGAAAAAACGGATAACTCCTACATTTGAATCGGTAGTTTCCCGCGTCGTCGTAACGTCGTTTGACTGGTAGAATCGCCCGTCGATTTTTCTGGAGTTTGCCGTCGTGATCACTTCCCGCCTTCGCACCCTGCGTGACCATATCCGTTGGGCCGTCAGCCGCTTCCATGGGGAGGATCTGTTTTTCGGCCATGGCACCGACAATGCCTGGGACGAAGCCCGGCAATTGGTGTTGGGYGCGCTGCACCTGCCGTGGGAAATCGCCGACAGCTACCTCGACTGCAATCTGGAAGAAGACGAAGTGGTCCACCTGCAGCTTTTGCTCAAGCGCCGCATCGAAGAGCGGGTGCCTACGGCGTATCTGTTGGGCGAGGCCTGGTTCTGCGGCATGTCGTTCATCGTCGATGAGCGCGTGCTGATCCCGCGTTCACCCATTGGCGAGTTGATCGAAAACCGTTTTACCCCATGGCTGGCTAACGAGCCGGCGCGAATTCTCGACCTGTGCACCGGTTCCGGTTGCATCGGTATCGCCTGCGCCTACGAGTTCCAGCGTGCCGAGGTGGTGTTGGCGGACCTGTCGTTCGAAGCGCTGGAAGTAGCTAACCAGAACATCGAGCGCCACGGTGTCGATGAGCGTGTGTACACGGTGCAGGGCGATGGTTTCGAGGGCTTGCCGGGACAACGTTTCGACCTGATCGTGTCGAACCCGCCCTATGTCGATGCGGAAGATTTTGCTGACATGCCGGACGAATACCAGCACGAACCGGAGCTGGGCCTGGCCTGCGGTGACGACGGTTTGAACCTGGTACGGCGCATGCTCGCCGAAGCGGCGGATCATTTGACCGAGAAGGGCTTGCTGATTGTTGAAGTGGGCAACAGCCAGGTGCACGTCGAGGCGTTGTACCCGGAAGTCGACTTCGCCTGGCTGGAGTTCGAGCGTGGCGGCCATGGTGTGTTCATGCTGAGTGCGCAGCAGTGCCGGGAGCATCAGGCGTTGTTCGCTTCCCGCGTCTGACCTTTGTAGGAGCGAGCTTGCTCCGGGCGGCGTTCCGACGATGGACCTGAGAGCGATGTGTTTATCCAGAAAGCACGCGTTATCGTTAACGTCCATCGCGAGCAAGCTCGCTCCTACAAGAAATGACCGCACCGCCGATTACCGGTGCGTGGCAATCCAGATCAGCAATCCCGCCTGAAACACCGCGAACGCCACCAGACAGGTGATGGTGAAACGCAGCCCGGCGTCTTCGCGTTTGTACTTGCTGACTTTCTCTTCGTGTTTCTTGAGTTTGACTTCCTGCTCGGCCAGGTTCTGCTCGGCTTGCTGGAGCATCTGCGCCGCCTCGAGGATCTCCACGACCTGCAGTTTTTCGCTGTTCCAGTCGCCAGAAAGGTCGCCGACCTTGACCGGCTTGACGCTGCCTTTCAAATGTTGGGCATCGGCATACACCACGTCGAAACCGTGCACACGCAAAAAGTGATCGCGGCGCAGGCGGGTGTCTTCGTTCAGCGCATCCTTGTTGTTCAGGTCAAAGCCGTCGACGGTGTAGGTCGGCCAGCGTTTCTTCGCCCAGTTGATGCCCTGGGCCGCCAGGTAGCGGCCAATGCCACGGTTCAGCGGTTCAACCTGCAAACTGCTGTCCGGGCCGAAATGCACGCGCTTTTCGGCGTGATCGACCCACACGTCCAGATGATTCTGTTCCTTGCGCACACGCTGGCCGGGCAGGGTGATGCTCATGCGCATCAGGCTGCGCGCCTTGTCGTTGCGCTCGGCATAACCTGATTCGACAAAGCGCAATGGGCGCCCGCCCGTGTTGCGGTCAGTCTGCAGCGGTGCCAGACGGAGCATCTTGTGGTGCTCGACGTGGACGTCCGCCCAGGGCAGCTCGACCGCTGGCGGTGCGTCAGTTTCAGCGCTGGTGTCGGGTGAAGTCTGGGTATCAGTCATAACGGCGAGATCCTGTCCAAGCTCAGCGTGTCGCCAACCAATGTGGCGGCGACAAAGGCTTATCGGCCGTTTTTCCCAGGACTGGAGGGTAAAGAGGGGTCAACTGGTGCGAAGTCCGTCAATAAACCCGAGGATTCGCGTGCCCAGTTCCGCTGCCAGGGGCAACTGCGGGTCCTTATAGGAGGCCATCTGGCGTTTGACGTCGTTGGGCACGATGCGCATGACGTGGTTCATGCCCTCGATCAGCGCCAGTTCGGCGTCCGGTTTGGCGGCCTTGAGCAGCCTTGCGTCATTGACGCCGACCTGGATGTCGTTGCTGCCCTGGATGATCAGCGCCGGCATTTTCAGCTTGGCAAACGCCGCGGACGGGTCCTGGCGGAACAGGGAAATCAGGTACGGCTGCACGCTCGGACGGAAAATCGCCTGCAACGGTGGCGGCACCTTGTCGTCGGGTTTCCCGGCCTTGAGGCTGTCGAGCAATTCATTGCTGCGCAGCATCAGCGGTGGAGGCAGGCGATTGCCCAGTTGCTGGCGGATGACCTGATCAACCGGCCTGGCGCTGCCGGAGACGGAAATCACCGCGTCGGCATCGATGCCCGGCGCAGCGAGGCTGGCGATCAAGGCACCTTCGCTGTGACCCAGCACAATCAATTTGCCGAAACGCGGATCGGACTTGAGCTTCTGGCCCCAGGCTTCGGCATCGGACACATAGGCCTCTACCGTCAGATTGCGCTCGTCCGGCGTGGCGGCCAGGCTTGCGGCCACGCCGCGCTTGTCGTAACGCACGCTGGCGATGTTGTGTTTGGCCAGCACCCAGGCCAGGCGCTTGAGGCTGTCATTGCGCCCGCCGTCGGCGTTGTTTCCGTCGCGATCCGTAGGGCCGGAGCCGGAAATGATCAGGACAACCGGCACAGGATTGTCGGATTTTGGCAGTAACAGCGAGCCGAAAAGCTCGCCGGTGCCGGTATCCAATGTGATCGGTCGTTGCAGGACAGTCGCCTGGGCGAAGCCGGAAATCAGGGTAAGGCTCAAGGCAAGAACTCGCAGCATCATCGCGCCATCATCCAGAAGATGCCAGTTGGACTCACAGGCACCCATAAGGTTCGAGGATGAACTACTTGGGTAGCCTGCGTATACTGGCGCGCATTACGTATTCAGGTTCATTTCACGGAGCGTCCTGCATGTCCGGCAATACCTACGGCAAGCTGTTCACTGTCACCACCGCGGGCGAAAGCCATGGTCCGGCGTTGGTCGCCATTGTCGACGGCTGCCCGCCGGGCCTGGAGATATCCCTGGAGGATCTGCAGCGCGACCTGGACCGCCGCAAACCCGGCACCAGCCGCCACACCACCCAGCGCCAGGAAGCCGACGAAGTCGAGATCCTCTCTGGCGTGTTCGAAGGTCGCACCACTGGCTGCTCGATCGGCCTGCTGATCCGCAACACCGACCAGAAGTCCAAGGACTACTCGGCGATCAAGGATCTGTTCCGCCCGGCCCACGCCGACTACACCTACCACCACAAATACGGTGAGCGCGACTACCGCGGCGGCGGCCGTAGCTCGGCCCGCGAAACCGCGATGCGCGTCGCGGCCGGTGCGATTGCAAAAAAATACCTGGCCAGCCAGGGCATCGTCATTCGCGGCTACATGAGCCAACTCGGGCCGATCGAAATTCCGTTCAAGACCTGGGATTCGGTGGAGCAGAACGCCTTCTTCAGCCCGGACCCGGACAAGGTGCCGGAACTGGAGGCCTACATGGACCAGTTGCGCCGCGACCAGGATTCAGTCGGCGCGAAAATCACTGTGGTCGCCGAAGGCGTGATGCCGGGCCTGGGCGAGCCGATCTTCGACCGTCTCGACGCCGAACTGGCCCATGCGCTGATGAGTATCAATGCGGTCAAGGGCGTGGAAATCGGCGCCGGTTTCGCCAGCGTCGCCCAGCGTGGCACCGAGCATCGCGATGAAATGACCCCGCAAGGTTTCCTCAGCAACAATGCCGGCGGCATTCTCGGCGGTATCTCCTCCGGGCAGCCTATCGTTGCGCACCTGGCGCTGAAGCCGACGTCGAGCATCACCACACCGGGCCGTTCCATCGACATTCACGGCAACCCGGTGGAAGTTATCACCAAGGGCCGTCACGATCCGTGCGTCGGCATCCGCGCCACGCCGATTGCCGAGGCGATGATGGCCATCGTGTTGATGGACCACCTGCTGCGCCACCGTGGGCAGAACGCCGATGTGCGCGTGAGCACGCCGGTGCTGGGTCAGCTTTAATGGCTGACCTCGCAGCCGCTGCGGTTTGACAGGCGTGGCGGCGCTCCCGTACTGGCGGCTCTCCAGTTTCTATCTGTTCTATTTCGCCTTGCTCGGTTCGACAGCACCGTTCCTGGCGCTGTACTTCGATCACCTCGGATTCAGTGCCGCGCGCATCGGCGAGCTGGTGGCGATCCCGATGCTGATGCGCTGCGTGGCGCCGAATATCTGGGGCTGGCTGGGCGACTACACCGGTAGGCGGCTGGCCATCGTGCGCTTTGGCGCGGTGTGCACGCTGCTGACGTTCTCGCTGATTTTCGTCAGCAAGACCTACGCCTGGCTGGCCATGGTCATGGCCTTGCATGCGTTCTTCTGGCACGCGGTGTTGCCGCAGTTCGAAGTCATCACCCTGGCGCACTTGCAGGGCCAGACCTCGCGCTACAGCCAGATTCGCCTGTGGGGCTCGATCGGTTTCATCATTACCGTGGTCGCGCTCGGGCGTTTGTTCGAATGGCTGAGCCTGGACATCTACCCGGCGGCGCTGGTGTTGATCATGGCCGGTATCGTCCTCAGCAGCCTGTGGGTGCCCAATGCCCAACCGGCGCCGGGCAACCGGGTGGCGGGGGAGGGTTTCCTCAAGCAACTGCGCAACCCTGGCGTATTGGCGTTTTACGCCTGCGTGGCGCTGATGCAGATGAGCCACGGGCCGTATTACACGTTCTTGACCTTGCACCTTGAGCGCCTGGGTTACAGCCGTGGCGTGATCGGCATGCTCTGGGCGGTCGGCGTGGTCGCCGAAGTGCTGACGTTTCTGGCCATGAGCCGGATTCTTGCCCGCTTCTCGCTGCGCCGGGTGCTGATGGCCAGTTTTCTGCTGGCGGCGTTGCGTTGGCTGTTACTGGGCTCGCTCGCAGAATTTCTTTGGGTGCTGTTGTTCGCCCAGGTGTTGCACGCGGCAACCTTCGGCAGCTTTCACGCCGCTGCCATTTCATTCGTGCAACGTAGTTTCGGTGCGCGCCAGCAAGGCCAGGGTCAGGCGTTGTACGCCGCCCTGGCCGGCACCGGTGGTGCATTGGGCGCGTTGTATTCCGGCTACAGCTGGAATGCCCTCGGTGCGGCATGGACCTTTAGTATTGCCAGTCTCGCAGCCGTCGCGGCTGCCGTTATCATTGCCACACGTATGCAAGAGGACAGGCCATGAGCCTTACCCGTGAACACCTCGCCCAGGAAATCATCGACGCCGGGCGTTTTCTGTACGGCCGCGGCTGGTCGCCGGCCACCAGCAGCAATTATTCGACCCGCCTGTCGCCGACCGAAGCCTTGCTGACCGTGTCCGGCAAGCACAAGGGGCAACTCGGCATGGACGACGTGCTGGCCACTGACCTGTCGGGCAACAGCCTGGAACCGGGCAAAAAGCCGTCCGCCGAAACCCTGTTGCACACCCAGCTCTACAGCTGGCGCCCTGAGATCGGTGCGGTGTTGCACACCCATTCGGTGAATGCCACCGTGCTGTCGCGCCTGACGCCGCAAGACTTCATCGAGTTCGAAGACTACGAACTGCAAAAAGCCTTCAGTGGTGTGACCACCCACGAATCCCGGGTGCGCGTGCCGATTTTCGACAACGATCAGGACATTGCGCACCTGGCCACCAAGGTGCAGCCTTGGCTGGACGCCCATCCCGATTGCGTCGGCTACCTGATTCGCGGCCACGGCCTCTACACTTGGGGCGCGCGCATGAGCGATGCCCTGCGGCAGATCGAGGCCTTTGAATTTTTGTTCGAGTGCGAGTTGAAGATGCGCTCGCTCTTTAAAGCATGAACCGTTAAGGAGTTGCCCTGATGAGCAGCCTGTCCGTTTATCACGTCTCCAGCCCTGAGATCCCCAACAAGGTGCTGACCCATTTCGAAGACATCACCTCGACCCTGGCCGAGCAGGGCGTGCGTTTCGACCGCTGGCAGGCCGCGATAAAACTCCAGCCGGGCGCCAGCCAGGATGAAGTGATCGCCGCCTATCAAGAGCAAATCGACAAGCTGATGACCGAACGCGGTTACATCACCGTTGACGTGATCAGCCTCAACAGCGACCACCCGCAAAAAGCCGAACTGCGTGCCAGGTTCCTCAACGAACACCGCCATGGCGAAGACGAAGTACGATTTTTCGTCGCCGGTCGTGGCCTGTTTACCCTGCACATCGACGATTACGTCTACGCGGTGCTCTGCGAGAAAAACGACCTGATCTCGGTGCCGGCGGGCACCAAACACTGGTTCGACATGGGCGAGCACCCGCATTTCATTGCGATCCGCCTGTTCAACAATCCGGAAGGCTGGGTGGCCAACTTCACCGGCGAAGACATCGCCAGCCAATTCCCACGCCTGGAGGACTGAGTCGATGCCGATCAAAGCGATTCTCACCGACATCGAAGGCACCACCAGCGCGGTGAGTTTTGTGTTCGACGTGCTGTTCCCCTATGCCGCCAAACACTTGCCGGCGTTTGTCCGTCAGCACGCCGAACGCGCCGATGTGGCGGAGCAACTGGCTGCCGTGCGCCGCGACAGCAATGAGCCGGACGCCGATGTCGAGCGCGTTGTCGAGATCCTGCTGGGCTGGATTGCCGTAGACCGCAAGGCCACTCCGTTGAAAGCGTTGCAGGGAATGGTCTGGGAGCAGGGCTATCTGGCCGGGCAGTTGAAGGGGCACGTGTACCCGGACGCCGTTGACGCGCTCAAGCACTGGCATCAGGACGGTTATCAACTTTTTGTTTATTCGTCCGGTTCGATCCAGGCCCAGCGGTTGATCTTCGGCTGCTCGGAGGCGGGGGATTTGACACCGTTGTTCAGTGGTTACTTCGACACCACTTCAGGGCCCAAGCGCGAAGCGCAGTCCTACGCCAACATTACGCAGGCGATTGAGGTCGAGGCGGCACAGATTCTGTTTTTGTCGGACATCGTCGAAGAACTCGAGGCGGCGCGTGTGGCGGGGATGGCCACTTGCGGGTTGGCCCGTGAGGGCGGTGAACTGGCAGGGCATGTCACCGTGGACAGCTTTGCGCGGATCGATCCTGCCGCCTTCTAAGCACTACACAACTTGTAGGAGCGAGCAGGCTCGCTCCTACAGTGTTTTTCCACAATGTTTTTTACAGCGAGTGATAGGTCGGCAGGGCAAACCGTTGCTGGCTCTGCAGCATGGAAATCTGCGGCAATTCGCTGGCCTGTTCAGCGAGGTCACGGCGAATCGCGCTGATGACCCAGGACAGTTGATCGCCATTGTGCAATTGCTGGTAGGAGATCGAGCGCATGAATTCTCTGCCGTCGGCGCTGCGCAAGGTCAGCAGAATCCCGCCATCAGGGCGGTCCTGGGTAGTGACTGCGAAGTTGGAGAACAAGGACGAAAATTTTTCCTGGATAAGGCTCATGTCGTTCAGCTCCGTGATGACTTGAATGGTAAGCATGGGGAGACTGTTGCAGCCTTTGTGCCAGTATTTTCAGTGGTTAAGTGTTAATAAAATCAATAGCTTATTGTTTTTGGTGATTTTTGCTTTCGTGCAATCTGCATGAATGGCCATCGTGCATCCTGCATTTTGCAGGTACGTCGGCGACTCGATGGAACCAATTGGCGCGCACGGGATCATCTTCGCGCAGCGCTATCGCAGATCAAGATCGCGGATCAAGATCGTAGATCAAGATCGCGGATACAAAACATTTCAAAAACCGCGTGTACAGCTCAAGAACCGTTGACGTATTTTCGGGCTCAGTCATAGCCACCCGACAATAAAAAAAGATCGAACGGGAGCAATCATGAGCCGTACGTCGAACGACACGATTACCTGGGGCATGATGCTCCGCAAGTTGCCTTCCATCGCCAAGGCCATCCCCCGGGTGGTGAAGGGCATGAAGGCCGCCAACGTCAAGGACCCGACCCAGGCGTGTGGTTTGGGCTGGAGTGTCGAGCAAGCTGCGTTGCGCAACCCGGATGGCCCGGCGCTGTTGCAAGGCGACGTAACGCTCAGTTACTCCGAGGTCAACCAATGGGCCAATCGCATCGCCCATCATCTGATCGGCCAAGGCATCGGCAAGGGTGATGTGGTGGCGGTCTTTATCGAGAACCGTCCGGAACTGCTGGTGACGATTCTCGCGGTGGCCAAGGTCGGCGCGATCAGTGCGCTGCTCAATACCTCGCAGACCCGCGACACCCTGGTGCACAGTGTGAATCTGGTGGCGCCGGTGGCGATCGTTGTCGGTGAAGAGTTGGTCCCGGCGTACCTGACGGTGCGTGATCGGGTGTCGATCAAGGCTGACCGAACCTGGTTCGTCGCCGATCAGGACACCTCTCGCCAACCGGGTATCGCGCCTGAAGGTTTCATCAACCTGATGACCGCCAGTCTCGACGATGCCAGCGAAAACCCACCCGGCAGCCAGCAGATTTTCTTCGACGATCCCTGTTTTTATATCTACACCTCGGGTACCACTGGCCTGCCCAAGGCTGGCGTGTTCAAGCACGGACGCTGGATGCGCAGCTCTGCGAGCTTCGGCATGATCGCCCTGGACATGCGCCCCGACGATGTCGTCTATTGCACCTTGCCGCTGTACCACGCCACGGGCCTTTGCGTGTGCTGGGGGGCGGCCGTCAGTGGTGCCAGCGGGTTCGCCATCCGCCGCAAATTCAGCGCCAGTCAGTTCTGGAGCGATGCGCGCAAGTACCGGGCGACCACCATCGGTTATGTCGGCGAACTGTGCCGCTACCTGGTCGATCAACCGCCCAGCGCCGACGACAGCCGGCACGATGTGAAGAAAATGATCGGCAACGGTCTGCGTCCCGGCGCCTGGAGCGAGTTCAAGACCCGCTTTGCGGTGAATCACATCTGTGAGCTGTACGCCGCCAGCGATGGCAATATCGGTTTCACCAATATTCTCAATTTCGACAACACCATCGGTTTTTCCCTGATGTCCTGGGAGCTAGTCGCGTACGACCACGACAGCGGCGCGCCGATTCGTCAGGCCAATGGCTTGATGCGCAAGGTCGCCAAGGGCGAGCAGGGGTTGTTGCTGGCGAAAATCGACGACAAGGCACCGTTGGACGGCTACACCGATCCGCAGAAAACCGCCAAGGTCGTGTTCCAGGATGTGTTCGAGAAGGGTGACCGCTACTTCAACACCGGCGACCTGTTGCGCAACATCGGTTTCGGTCATGCGCAGTTTGTCGACCGCCTGGGCGATACCTACCGCTGGAAGGGCGAAAACGTCTCGACCACGGAGGTTGAAAACATACTCCTGCAACACCCGCATATTTCCGAAGCCGTGGCCTATGGCGTGGAAATCCGCAACACCAATGGCCGCGCCGGGATGGCGGCGATCACGCCTGCCGAATCCCTGGCAACCCTGGACTTCAGCGAACTGCTGGCCTTCGCCCGTGAGCAAATGCCGGCCTATGCGGTGCCGTTGTTCCTGCGGGTGAAAGTGAAAATGGAAACCACCGGAACGTTCAAATATCAGAAGACCCGACTCAGGGACGAGGCCTTCGACCCGGGTAAAACCGGAGATGACCCGATCTATGCCTGGCTGCCGGGGACCCAGACTTACGTGCAGGTCACCGAGCAGTTGTTGTCCGACATTCACGACGGAAAGTACCGCTATTGAATCTGGCTATGGCGGCCCATGAGAAAAAACAAGTGACAGTGCCGGGGCCGCTCGGGAAACTGTCGGCTTTTACGAATGACAGAAAAGGGAGTGCCCAATGTCAGACAAAAGCCGCCAGATGACCCCCGAAGAAGCCGCCGAATTCACCGAACAGGTATTCAACAAGGCACGGGAGGGCGATGCGGCAATGATGGCCGCGCTGCTGACCAAGGGTTTGCCGCCGAACCTGCGTAACCACAAGGGCGATACCTTGCTGATGCTGGCCGCGTACCACGGACATGTGGACACGGTAAAAGTCCTGCTGGAGCACAAGGCCGACCCGGAGATCCGCAACGACAACGGCCAGAGCCCGATTGCCGGCGCCGCCTTCAAGGGCGACCTGGCGGTGATCAAGGCATTGGTCGAGGGTGGCGCGCAGGTTGAAGGCTCGTCCTTCGATGGCCGCACGGCGCTGATGATGGCGGCGATGTTCAACCGCGTTGAAGTGGTCGATTACCTGATCGGCGAGGGCGCCGACCCGAAAGCCAAGGACGCCAATGGCATCACCGCGCTGGAAGCGGCTAAAACCATGGGCGCTACCGATACGGTTGCTCAGCTTGAGAAGCTGATTGGCTGATTGCTTTAAAAGATCGCAGCCTTCGGCAGCTCCTACATTGAGTGGCGTACACCTGTAGGAGCTGCCGAAGGCTGCGATCTTTTTTGGCTTGCGCTATCCTTCGCGCCCTCAACATTCCCCTCGCTACAGGATCCGCTCCATGAAAGCCGCACTTGTCGAACTCATCAGCAAAATCAGCTCCGGGTGCATGGGCGAAGACGAAATCCTCAAGGTCGCGGACGAAGCGGCCCAGGCCTACGCCGATCAGGATGCTTTCCTGACCGCCAATCCGGACATCAACTACGACGACAGCTTCCCGATCCCGCTGGGTGAGTGGGTGGTGGTCGGCAGCCTGCCGGAAACGGTGCTGTTCCAGGCGGACACCTACATGGATCTGTTCGCGCAAATCGTCGCCTCGTTCGGTCCGGGGGTGGAGTTCAATCTCAAGCCCAAGCAACTGGCGAAGACCGAAGCCCTGACCGCGCTCAACCGCATCCAGGTGCAGATGAGCAGCATGAACAAGGAAAACGGTGGCTACACGCTGATGAATTTCAGCCAGTTGCTCGATGACGAGTTGCAGGTGGTGCTGGTCTACGGCAATGACCTGCCACGCGTGCTGGAATTGAGCGCCGAAGTCGGCATCGTGGCCGCGCCATCCCTGGAAGCCTTGAAAGTGGCGATCCACGTCTGATAGCCAAACACTGTCAATAAAAAGGAACCCTCGCGACGACCGTCTATCCTGAGAGGGCAAATCACTCTTCAGGAGCGTCACCATGGGTTCCACGTTCAACAGCCTGGTTGCCTTGATCATTTTTGCCCTGGACATCTGGGCCATCATCAACGTCTTCAAAAGTAGCGCCGAGACCGGGATGAAAATCCTCTGGGTGCTGCTGATTGCGCTATTGCCAGTGCTGGGACTGATCATCTGGGCCATCGCCGGACCGCGGGGCAACGTCAAATTCTGAACAGGCGACACTGAACCTGTGGGAGCGAGCCTGCTCGCGAAGAACGATAACGCGGAGCCACTGACACCGCATCGGCCGCTTCGCGAGCAGGCTCGCTCCCACAATGTTCTGCGGGTACTTCGATGACGAAGGTTCGACCTGTCATGTTCCGCGACGTAGAATGCGCGCCTTTCCCGGTCAATCGATACGATCGAATGACCATCATGGGCGGGTAACCGTCCGTTGCCACCCGCATTCATCGGAGCACTTCCCATGAGCAACACCCCGACCAGCGACTACCTGGAAACCCTTTACGAAGGCTACGGCCAGCGTTTTCGCATGGAAAAACTGCTGCACGAAGTGCGCACCGAGCACCAGCACCTGGTGATCTTCGAGAACCCGCGCATGGGCCGGGTGATGGCGCTGGACGGCGTGATCCAGACCACCGAAGCCGACGAGTTCATCTATCACGAAATGCTGACTCACGTGCCGATCCTCGCCCATGGCACCGCCAAGCGTGTGCTGATCATCGGCGGCGGCGACGGCGGCATGTTGCGTGAAGTGGCCAAGCACCGCAGTGTCGAGCACATCACCATGGTCGAGATCGACGGCACCGTGGTCGACATGTGCAAGGAATTCCTGCCGAACCACTCCAAAGGTGCATTCGAAGATCCACGCCTGAACCTGGTGATCGACGACGGCATGCGTTTCGTCGCCACCACCACTGAAAAATTCGACGTGATCATTTCCGACTCCACCGACCCGATCGGACCGGGGGAAGTGCTGTTCTCGGAAAACTTCTACCAGGCCTGCCACCGCTGCCTGAACGAAGGCGGCATTCTGGTGACGCAGAACGGCACGCCGTTCATGCAGATCGAAGAAGTGAAGACCACCGCCGGTCGCCTGCGCAGCCTGTTCCCGGACTGGCACTTCTACCAGGCCGCCGTGCCGACCTACATCGGTGGCTCGATGACCTTCGCCTGGGGCGCCACCAATACCGCTTATCGCCAACTGTCTCGTGAAACCCTGCAACAGCGTTTCGCCGGCAGCGGCATCGTCACCCGCTACTACAACCCGGAAATCCACATCGGCGCCTTCGCCTTGCCGCAGTACGTTCTGCAGGCTGTGGGCAAGCCAAGCAACGACTGAAAGTAGGACGCAACCCTTGTGGGAGCGAGCAGGCTCGCTCCCACAGTTCCATGATTTCATGCCAACACCCCATAAACCGTTTGAACGATCACTCAGGGCAAAAGTCCAGATAGATGTAAGCCCATTTGCGGGTTTGTTCTAGGAGGCTCTGATGCAAAAGTGGAAAATCACTTTCGTGGATGATCACGGTGAAACTGTCGACGAAGTCTTTGAGTGCGACGAGTGCCCGGATAACGAACGCGCTGCCAAACTCATCAAGGCCCGGCTCCTTCCTATTGCCGCCGAACTGGATCTGAACGATCTGGAAGGGCGAACCGCTGACGCCAGCGTCAAGAACCTCAAGACCCAGAACAGCATTCAAATCCTCGGCATTACTCCAATCTGAACGGCACCTGTCGCATTCACATCCAGGCCTTGGCAGAGGCTCTATCTTGAGGCTACTCTGCAAGCGAGATCAGCGAATGAATCGCTAAGGTCTGGTCTTGTCAGCTCCATGCTTGTTTCCCGCCGGCACATCGGTTGCCGTCGCTCGCGCTGTTCGGTTGCGGGTGAGGGAGTACGGAAAGTCTATCCATCGTTTTGAGGAGGACGTTTCATGAGCACAGCCTATCAAGAAGACATCAGCAGCAGCGTGTTGCGCCGCATGAAAGAAGGCGGTTTTGACTTTTCGCGGTTTCATCCCATCGAGTTCTACGCCATTTTCCCGGACGAGGAGCGGGCACGCAGGGCGGCAGGTCATTTCCACCGTGGTGAAGCCCTGGATGCGCAAGTCAGTGTGCGCGACGATGGCGCCTGGGCGCTGGAGTTGTGCAAAGTCATGTATGCCACCTACGACGACATCGGCGATTTCGAACAGGGTTTCGAAGCGGTGGTCGAGCCGTTGGGCGGCATCATCGAAGGCTGGGGTGTGAAACAAGAGGTACGAGGGCGACTCGCATAATCTTATGAACAGTGACAACCGGCAATGACGGCTGACCTTCGGGTTGGCCGTTTTCGTTTTCGCCGACAGGACATTGAACACGACCCCGTAGGAGCTGCGGTGCGGCGATCCGACTTGCCAGCGAAGGCGTCCCCGAAGAGCGACGCATGACTCAGGGGCCCCTTCGCCAGCAAGCTGGCTCCTACAGACTATGCTGGTGATAGGCGATCACAGCGCCTTGCAATGAAGCGGGGGCAATCAGGTTGGGGCATTTGTCGCACAGGATTGGTGCGGCGCGTGCGTCTTGATTATCCAACCGATTGAAATCTAAGCGTTTATGCCGATGGCACGGGCCTTGCGAAGGTCTGGACGTCCGAGTGACAAGGAGTACGGCATGATCCGCAACTATTTTGATGAGATGTACGATGCCGGCGGCCAGGTCCGCCCGCATTATCGGGAGTTTGCCCGTTGGCTGGCCGAGACGCCTGACGAGCTTCTGGCACAACGGCGACGCGAGGCCGATCTGCTGTTTCATCGCGCCGGGATTACTTTCACGCTCTACGGTGATGAGCAAGGGACAGAGCGCCTGATTCCCTTCGACACCATTCCCCGCAGCATCCCCGCCAGCGAGTGGCGCGTCGTCGAGCGCGGCTGCATCCAGCGGGTCAAGGCGTTGAACATGTTCCTCGCCGACCTCTACCACGAACAGCGCATCATCAAGGCGGGCATCATTCCGGCCGAGCAGGTGCTGGCCAACGAGCAGTACCAGTTGGCGATGCAGGGCCTGGATCTGCACCGCGATATCTACTCGCACATCTCCGGCGTCGACCTGGTGCGTGACGGCGATGGCACCTACTACGTGCTCGAAGACAATCTGCGCACACCGAGCGGCGTCAGCTACATGCTCGAAGACCGCAAGATGATGATGCGCCTGTTCCCCGAGCTGTTCGCGGCGCAACGCATCGCTCCTATCGACCATTACCCGAACCTGCTGCTCGACACACTGAAAAGCTCAAGCCCGATCGATAACCCGAGCGTGGTGGTGCTGACGCCGGGGCGCTTCAACAGTGCGTTCTTCGAACATGCGTTCCTGGCGCGGGAAATGGGCGTGGAACTGGTGGAGGGCGCTGACCTGTTCGTGCGTGACGACAAGGTCTACATGCGCACCACCGACGGGCCGAAAGCGGTTGACGTGATTTATCGTCGCCTTGACGACGCCTTCCTCGATCCCCTGGCCTTCAACCCGGAATCGATGCTTGGCGTGCCGGGGCTGTTGTCGTCCTACCGTTCCGGCAACGTGGTGCTGGCCAATGCCATCGGCACGGGGGTGGCGGACGACAAGTCGGTGTATCCGTTCGTTACCGACATGATCCGTTTCTATCTGGACGAAGAACCGATCCTGAAGAACGTGCCGACCTGGCAGTGTCGTAATCCGTCTGAGCTTTCCCACGTGTTGGCCAATCTTCCAGAACTGGTGGTCAAGGAAACTCAGGGCTCCGGCGGCTACGGAATGCTGGTGGGGCCGGCGGCGACGGCGGCGGAAATCGAAGCCTTCCGCGCGCGGATCATCGCCAAGCCCCATGCGTATATCGCGCAACCGACGCTGTCGCTGTCGACCTGTCCGACCTTTGTCGAAAACGGCATCGCTCCACGCCACATCGACTTGCGGCCGTTTGTCYTGTCGGGTCGTGAAACCCGGGTCGTGCCCGGCGGCTTGACCCGCGTCGCCCTGCGCGAAGGCTCCCTGGTGGTCAATTCCTCCCAGGGCGGCGGAACCAAGGACACCTGGGTGGTCGAGGATTAAAGGAAGCCTGTCATGTTAAGTAGAACTGCCTCGGATTTGTATTGGATGTCGCGTTACCTGGAGCGGGCGGAAAACCTCGCCCGGATGCTCGACATCAGCTATTCGCTGTCGCTGATGCCGCAAGACGGTCGTGGCGACGGTTTGCACGAACTGGCCATGCCACTGTTGATCACCGGCACCCTGGACGATTACCTGGAGCGCCATGGTGAATTGCATGCCGAACGGCTGCTGCATTTTTTCGCCCTGGATGCGGCCAACCCGGCGAGCATCTACAGCTGCCTCGGTGCCGCACGGGCCAGCGCCCATGCGGTGCGTGGGCGCATCACCGCCGACATGTGGGAAAACATCAACGCCACGTGGCTGGAAATTCGCGGCATCGCCGAACAGGGCCTCAGTCGCTACGGCATGAGCCGTTTCTGCGAGTGGATCAAGGAACGTTCCCACCTGTTCCGGGGCGCGTCCTACGGCACCATCATGCGTAACGATGCGTTTCGCTTTATTCGTCTGGGGACCTTTATCGAGCGGGCGGACAACACCTTGCGCCTGCTCGATGCCCGCTACGAAATGGCCGGCGACCAAGCCGAAGCGGTCAGCGATGGCACCGCTCACGCCTATTACCAATGGAGCGCGTTGTTGCGGGCGTTGTCGTCGTTCGAGGCCTACACGGAAATCTACCGCGATGCCCCCGGTGCCCGGCATGTGGCGGAATTGCTGTTGTTGCGGGCCGATGTGCCGCGATCCCTGCGCGCCTGCACCGAAGAAATCGACCTGATCCTCGCGCAATTACCGGGGGCCAATGGTCGTCCAGCACAACGCCTGGCGGCAGAAATGGACGCACGCCTGCGCTACACCGGCATCACCGAAATTCTTGACGAAGGCCTGCACGCCTGGCTGACCGAGTTCATCCCGCTGGTGCGCCAGTTGGGTAACGCGATTCACAGTTCTTATCTGGAGGCCGCATGAGACTTTCCATTAGCCACGAGACCACCTACCACTACGAAGACAAGGTGCGGGCGAGCATCCAGTATCTGCGCCTGACTCCCCACGACAGCGAGCGTCAGCACGTGCTCAGCTGGCAGCTCGACCTGCCGCGTCCGGTGCGGGCGCAACTCGATCCGTTCGGCAACATCCTGCATGTGCTGACCATGGACGAACCGCACGAGGCGATCATCATCGGCGCCCGTGGCCAGGTCGATATCGACGAATGGCGTGAGGCCGAACACGAGAGCCAGTCGGCGCTGCCGTTTCTGCGCTTCACCCGTTTGACCGAAGCCGATGCCGCCCTGCGTGCGTTCGCCGAGAAGGAATGCAGGCAGCGCCGCGATCGCACGGCGCTGATCGATCTGATGCATGGCCTTAACCAGCATATGACCTACACGCCGGGCTCCACGGAAGTGGACACCAGCGCGGCCCAGGCCTTTGCCGGACGCTCCGGTGTGTGTCAGGACCACACCCACGCGTTTCTCGCCTGTACCCGCAGCCTGGGCATTCCTGCGCGTTATGTGTCGGGCTATCTGTACAGCGAAAACAGCGAACACCTGGCCAGCCACGCCTGGGCCGAAGCCTGGCTGGATGATGCCTGGTACAGCTTCGACGTGACCAATGAACTGGCCCGGCCGGAACGTCACCTGAAGCTGGCGGTGGGCCTGGACTACCTGGATGCCTGTCCGGTGCGCGGGATGCGCCGGGGCGGCGGGTGTGAGCAGATGCACGCCAAGGTACTGGTTTCACCGACGCCGGCGCCGGTGATTTCAGTGCAGCAGCAGTAACAGGCAGAGGTGATCCCTGTGGGAGCGAGCTTGCTCGCGATAGCGGAGTGTCAGTCACAAAAGTACTGACTGAAATGACGCCATCGCGAGCAAGCTCGCTCCCACAGGTACTATGTTGTTACGGCTTCACCTTGCGCCCCACCATGTGCTTCAAATACTCCACCAGCATCCCCAGATCCCCATCCGGCAACACCTCGGTCGAGAACCCGGGCATCTTCGCCTGCGGCCACTGGCGCAAACTCTGTGGATCGCGAATGTAGCGCAGGAGGAAGTCCGCGCCGAAGTACTCGGTCGGGTTGTACGGAATATTCAGGTCCGGCCCGAATTGCGCGTCCCCGGCGCCGTTGAGTCGATGGCAGGCCAGGCAATTCTTCTGGAACAACGCAAATCCCTTGTTCACCGGATCATCCGCCTTCAACGCCGGATCGGGCAGCAGGGCAGGGAAGCGCTCGGCCACGGGCGCCAGGCGTTTGATGCTCGCCACCTGGAACGGCCATTGTTCGGGGCTGATGTTGCCGGCCTGCGGATTGCTCCAGACCAGATAGAACGGCCCGGCGCCTGGCTTGCCTTCCGACAGCGGTGGCCAGGGTTTGGCCGGGTCTTCAATCGCCAGCCACGCCTGTGCCCCCTGGGTATTGAGCAACGGCGCCGCGGCCATTTCGGCGGCAAAGCCATCCAGGGCCACGGCTTGCAGGTGGTCCTCAGGCTTGATGCCGTTCAGCAGCGCGGACAAGGGCACGGCGCGGTAGCTCATGTCCCGCTTGTAGGAAACGTCGTTACTGATGTTGATGGTTTGAGCCTGAGGATGCTTGAGCAATTGCTCGGTCTGCCAGGTGCGACTGTTCGCGCCCAGCTCCAGGTTCAGCTGTGCGGCATACAGGGGCGAGCCGAACAGCACGGCCCCGAGCAGAATGAGCATTTTCAAGTGATCGCAGTCCATGTCGTGCAAGTGCCGCAAGATTGGCACAGCCACGCTGGCCCGGGTAGCGGGCCAGTCACATTTTGAGAGTGGCAATTCAAAAACTGTGACGCCGTATCTTTTAGACGCGACTAGCCGATCACCTTGGTCAGGTTCGGCAATATCAACAACAGCGTGGTGGCGAAAAGGATGAGCCCGGCTTGACGTACTTTCGATTGTTTGAACATGGCTTGACCGCCTTTTTTGTTATTTCCTGATGCCTGCCCGCATAGCTCCATGGTGGCAGAGCGTTGCACTTCCTGTAGTGACGAGCGCCTCGGCAAAACCCGACGACAACTTCGTACAAGTTCACCTTAGAGCCCGCGTTGCGCTTGGTTTAGATCCATTTCATATGGAGTCGTTACGATTCGCTTTAAAAAAGGTATGAGGCCTATTGCCAGCTTCTTTGGCGCCCGTTGGCTAGACAGCTTGGTGTCTTGAATCGGTTAATCCGGTAGCTGACTACCGTCCGTCTGAGCGTGAGCGTCAACGTCTGTGAGCGCTGCGGTCATTGAATCAAACGTGGCTCGGGCCAAGAGTGGGCACTCGGTATTTACCCATCTGCACTGCGGTTCGAGGACGTCATGACCCAAGCATTGATTTTCGACGCGTTACGCACGCCCCGTGGCAAAGGCAAGGCCGATGGCGCCTTGCACAGCGTCAAGCCGGTGAACCTGGTTGCCGGTTTGCTCACCGCGCTGCAACGGCGCACGGCTCTGGATACCAGTCAGGTCGATGACGTGGTGCTCGGCTGCGTGACACCGATTGGTGATCAAGGTTCCGACATCGCCAAGACCGCCGCTCAGGTGGCCGATTGGGATGTCAGCGTGGCGGGAGTACAGATCAACCGTTTCTGTGCTTCGGGGCTGGAGGCAGTGAACCTTGGCGCGATGAAAGTGCGTTCCGGCTTCGAAGACCTGGTGGTGGTCGGTGGTGTCGAGTCGATGTCCCGGGTGCCGATGGGCAGCGATGGCGGGGCCTGGGCGCTGGACCCGGCGACCAACCTGCACAGTCAATTCACGCCACAGGGTGTGGGCGCCGACCTGATCGCCACCCTTGAAGGCTTCAGCCGTCAGGACGTCGATGCCTATGCGCTGCATTCGCAGCAAAAGGCTGCGCGGGCGCGGGCCGACGGTTCGTTCAACAAGTCGCTGGTGCCGGTGCAGGACCAGAACGGCATCGTCCTGCTCGATCACGATGAGTTCATCCGCGCCGAATCGACCCTGGAAGGCCTGGGCAAGCTCAAGCCAAGTTTCGAGATGATGGGGCAGATGGGCTTCGATGCCACCGCACTGCGGGTCTACAGCCGCGTCGAGCGGATCAACCACGTCCACACCCCAGGCAACAGTTCCGGAATCGTCGACGGCGCGGCGCTGATGCTCATCGGCTCCGAAGCCAAGGGCCGGGCGCTGGGCTTGCAGCCCCGGGCGCGGATTGTCGCCACTGCGGTCACCAGCACCGACCCGACCATCATGCTCACCGGCCCTGCGCCGGCGACCCGCAAGGCGCTGGCCAAGGCCGGGCTGCGGGTTGAAGACATCGATCTGTTCGAGGTCAACGAGGCCTTTGCCTCCGTGGTGTTGAAATTCATCAAGGACATGGCCGTCGATCCGGACAAGGTCAATGTCAATGGCGGCTCAATCGCCATGGGCCACCCGTTGGGCGCCACCGGTTGCGCCATTCTCGGCACGCTGCTCGATGAACTGGAAGCCCGACGCCTGCGTTATGGCCTCGCGACCCTGTGTGTCGGCGGCGGCATGGGCATTGCCACCATCATCGAACGCCTCTGAGCCCGGACTTCAAGGAACCCACTTATGAACGAAGCCATTCGTTACGAAAAAGGCCAGGACCAGATCGTTGTCCTGACCATCGACATGCCCGGTCAGAGCGCCAACACCATGAACGCGGTGTACCGCGAAGCCATGGCTGACTGCGTTGCGCGCCTGGTGGCCGACAAAGACAGCATCGCCGGTGTGATCATCACCTCGGCCAAGAAGACGTTTTTCGCTGGCGGCGACCTCAACGAACTGATCAAGGTCGGCAAACCCCAGGCCAAGGCCTTCTACGACATGGTGCTGACCCTCAAGGGCCAGTTGCGCACCCTGGAAACCCTCGGTAAGCCGGTGGTCGCCGCGATCAACGGCGCCGCATTGGGCGGCGGTTGGGAAATCTGCCTGGCCTGCCATCACCGCGTGGCGCTGGACAATCCATCAGTGCAACTCGGCCTGCCGGAAGTCACCCTCGGTCTGCTGCCGGGCGGTGGTGGCGTGGTGCGCATGGTACGCATGCTCGGCCTGGAAAAAGCCCTGCCTTATCTGCTTGAAGGCAAGAGACTGCGACCGCAACAAGCGTTGCAGGCAGGATTGATCGACGCGCTGGCGACCGATCAAGAAGACCTGTTGACCAAGGCGCGGGCGTGGATTCTCGCCAACCCGACGGCGGTACAGCGCTGGGACGTGAAGGGCTACCAGATACCGGGCGGCACACCGTCAAACCCGAAAATTGCGCAGATGCTGGCGATTGCGCCATCGATCCTGCGCAGCAAAACCCAGGGCACGATGCCCGCGCCGGAGAAAATCCTCTGCGCGGCGGTCGAGGGCGCCCAGGTGGATTTCGATACGGCACACCTGATCGAAACCCGCTATTTCACCGAATTGACCACCGGCCAGGTCTCGAAAAACCTGATTGGCACGTTCTGGTTCCAGCTCAACGAAATCAATGCCGGCGGCTCGCGGCCTCAAGGTTTTGCGCCTTATGTCACCCGCAAGGTCGGTGTGCTCGGTGCCGGGATGATGGGCGCCGGTATCGCGTTTGTCAGCGCGTTGGCGGGTATCGAGGTGGTGCTCAAGGACATCAACCTCGCGGCGGCTGAGAAGGGCAAGGCGCATTCGGCGGCGCTGCTGGACAAGAAAGTCGCTCGCGGACAAATGAGCCTCGAGCAACGCGACACCGTTCTGTCACGCATTCAAACCAGCGAAAGCGATGCCGACCTGGCCGGTTGCGACCTGATCATCGAGGCCGTATTCGAGGATCGAGATTTGAAAGCCAAGGTTTCGTTGGCAGCGCAGAAGGTCGTCGGCGCGGACGCGGTTATCGCCTCCAATACCTCGACCTTGCCGATCAGCGGCCTGGCGTGCGCCGTGCCCGACCAGAGCAAGTTCATCGGCCTGCATTTTTTCAGCCCCGTGGAAAAAATGCCGCTGGTGGAAATCATCAGGGGCGCCAATACCAGCGACGAAACCCTGGCCCGCGGCTTCGATTACGTCCTGCAAATCAGGAAAACCCCGATTGTGGTCAATGACAGCCGCGGTTTCTTCACGTCGCGGGTGTTCGGCACCTTCACCAACGAAGGCATCGCCATGCTGGGTGAAGGCATCAACGCGGCGATGATAGAGACTGAAGCGCGTAAAGCCGGCATGCCTGTAGGACCGCTGGCGATCTCTGACGAAGTTTCCCTCAGCCTGATGAGCCATATCCGCCTGCAAACCGCCAAGGACTTGCAAGCAGAAGGGAAACCGCTGATAGAACACCCGGCATTTGCCGTGATTGACGTGCTGCTCAATGAGTTCAAGCGTCCGGGCAAGGCTGCCGGTGGAGGTTTCTACGAATATCCGGTGGGCGGCCAGAAACACTTGTGGCCGGAGTTGAAGGCGCGCTTCGAGAAAACCGATGGGCAGATTTCGCCGAAGGATGTGCGTGATCGCTTGCTGTTCGTGCAAGCCATCGAAACCGTGCGCTGTGTGGAGGAGGGCGTGTTGACCTCCACGGCGGATGCCAACGTTGGCTCGATCTTCGGCATCGGGTTCGCCGCCTGGACCGGCGGTGCGCTGCAGTTCATCAACCAGTACGGCGTGCAGGACTTCGTTGCCCGCGCCCAGTATCTGGCGAAGCAATATGGCGAGCGGTTCGCGCCGCCCGCCTTGCTGCTGGAGAAGGCGGCCAAAGGGGAGGCGTTCTAAGGGGGAGATGTTGCATTTCGGGGCTTGCCTTGTCACAGCGTTTCAAGGCAGGCTCTGAGGTGTGCATTATTCCCATCACGTGTCAGGTATTTTTTATGTCGTTACGCATCTGCATTCTGGAAACCGACCACCTGCGTCCGGAATTGGTTGACCAATATCAGGGCTACGGGCAGATGTTCAAACACCTGTTTTCGCAGCAGCCGATTGCCGCCGAGTTCACCGTCTACAACGTGGTGCAGGGTGAATACCCAAGCGACGACCTGACGTTCGACGCCTACCTGGTGACGGGCAGCAAGGCCGACTCCTTCGGCACCGACCCGTGGATCGAAACCCTCAAGAAGTATCTGCTGACCCGCTACCAGCGCGGCGACAAGTTGCTGGGCGTCTGCTTCGGTCATCAGTTGCTGGCACTGCTGCTCGGTGGCAAGAGCGAGCGTGCGACCCAAGGCTGGGGCGTCGGCACCCACAACTACAAATTGGCCGCCAAGGCGCCCTGGATGAGTCCGGTGCGCGAAGAACTGACGTTGTTGATCAGTCACCAGGACCAGGTTACGTCACTGCCGGAGAACGCCACTGTCATCGCTTCCAGCGATTTCTGCCCGTATGCCGCCTACCACATCAACGATCAGGTGCTGTGCTTCCAGGGGCATCCGGAGTTCATCCACGACTACTCCCGCGCCTTGTTGGAGATTCGCCAGCAGGCACTGGGTGAGCAGGTCTACTCCAAAGGTATCGCGAGCCTGGAACAGGAACACCACGGCGCCACGGTGGCCGAGTGGATGATGCGGTTTGTGGCGCACAAGCCAGCAGCTGATTGAAACTAAAAGCATCGCGAGCAGGCTCGCTCCTACATTGATCTCTGCAACACCGAAGATCCACTGTGGGAGCGAGCTTGCTCGCGATCGAGTGCGAAGCACTCGCCTTGGATTTAAAGCCACCCCGACTTCTTGAAACTCGCCCACAACCCCAGACAACCCACCGTAATAAACCCCAGCACTCCGAAATACCCGTAGTGCCAGCTCAACTCCGGTATGTTCTGGAAATTCATCCCGTAAATCCCCGCCACCGCCGTCGGGAAAGCCAGAATCGCCGCCCAGGCCGCAAACTTGCGTTGCACCACGCTCTGGCGAGAGGCCTCCAACAGCACCCCGACCTCAATCGTCTGGCTGGCAATATCCGCCAGCGTCGTCAGGTCTTCCATCTGCCGCGTTACATGAATCTGCACATCGCGAAAGTACGGCCGCATGTTCTTGTCGATGAACGGGAAGCTCAGCCTCTGCAATTCCTCTCCTATCTCAATCATCGGGGCCACATAACGACGCAAGCGCAAAACATCACGACGCAGGCCATGTAGCTTCTGGATGTCGTAATCATTCAGCGAGCCACACAACACATTGCGCTCCAGTTCATCGATTTCCCCGTGAATGGCTTCGCCCATCGGCTGGTAGTTCTCGATCACAAAATCGAGGATGGCATAGAGTACAAAATCTTCCCCGTGCTCAAGCAACAGCGGACGCGCCTCACAGCGTTGTCGGACATGGGCGTAGGACGCTGAGTGGCCGTTGCGCGCAGTAATGATGTAGCCATTGCCGGCAAAGATATGTGTCTCGATGAACTCGAGTTTGCCTTCATGGCGGATGGGCGAATACGTCACGATGAACAGTGCATCGCCGAAGGTTTCCAGCTTCGGCCGGCTGTGCTTTTCCAGGGCGTCTTCGATCGCCAGTTCGTGCAGGTTGAACTGGCGTTGCAGATTGTAGAGTTCCTCGGCGTTCGGCTCTTCGAGGCCGATCCAGACAAAGTGTCCGGGCTTGGCAGCCCAGGCTGCGCCTTCGTCGAGGGTGATATTGGTGACTCTCTTACCGGCGCTATAAACCGCTGAAGCAACAACTCTACCCATGATGGTGATTCACTTCTTTTGGCAGCTTTCAAGTGGCAACAAATGCAATGGCAGTGTGGATCAGCTTAGCCTCGCAATGGTTGAGAGTCAGTTAAATCTGGCGAGTTCTGGGGGAAAGACTCGCAGGCAAAAGAAAACCCGCACCAGGCGGGTTTTCTTGTTCAGGCGGCTTGCAGTTGCCGGTCCATCGACTCGATGCATTCACGCATCTGCTCGCGGCACTGGGCGATCAGCAGGGGCATGTCGTCCAGGCTCAATCCGGCGGTGGGGATCGCTGGCAACGAACGAATCAGGATTTTCCCGCTGCGCCAGCGGTTCAATCGCATGTGTTTGACGTAACTGCTGACACACACCGGCACGATCGGCACCCCGGCGGCAATGGCCATCTGGAAGGCGCCTTTCTTGAAGGGCAGCAAGTCCTCACCCAGGTTGCGTGTGCCTTCCGGGAAAACCCAGATCGAGGTGTCTTTGTTTTGCAGGGTGTGGGTAGTGGTCAACATCGAGTTGCGCGCCTTGTGCGCATTGCCGCGGTCGATCAGCACATTGCCGGCCAGCCAGAACAACTGTCCGAACAGCGGCACCCATTTCAGGCTCTTTTTGCCGATGCACACGGTACGGCGGGGCACCACATTGCCAAACACAAACAGGTCGTAGTTGGACTGGTGATTGGCGATGATCACGCAACTGTCCGGTTTATCCATCAACGGCCCGACGTCGGCTTTCACCCGCAAACGCAAAATACACATGGCCGGCCATGCGTACAGGCGTGCGCACAGACGGCTGTTGTCCGGGTTGAATGGCCGGCACAGGCCGAGAATCACGCCCAGCACACCCGCCACGATAAAGTGCAGGCCCATCAATGACATACGAAACAAAAACAGCATCTACAGGCCCACCGGGACAAAAGGTGGCGCAGTGTACGGATGTGCACTGTTTTCGGCAATTACTGCCAGGGAAGTGGGAGATAGCCGATGTTTGTGCTGATGTTTCCGACCAGTCGGTCAGAAGCAGTCTAGAGCGGTTACAGAGGTTTAACACAGACATGTATGAAAAAGCCCGACACGACGGTCGGGCTTTCGTTGTTGCAGATTCGGGTTTAACCCAAATGTTCCTGGTCCTGGATGATTGCGTTGTCCAGAGCCTCCAGCAGTGCTTTGCGCACTTTCAATTTGGTGTTCTTGTGCGCGGTCATGTTGATTTTCTTCAACTGGCGAGCCGCCGCCAGTGCCGCGCCCTGCAGTTCTTCAGGCGAGACCACGACATCAAGGAAACCGGCCGCCACGGCGCCTTGTGGATTGAACATCTCGCCGTTGACCACCGAACGCTGCAGCGCCACTTTGTTCAGGCGGTCACGGGCAATCTCGATACCCGCGTGGTGCATGGTCATGCCGATCTGCACTTCGTTAAGGCCAATGCTGAACGGACCGTCTACGCCGATGCGATAGTCGGCCGACAACAGCAGAAACGCACCCTTGGCCACCGCATGCCCCGGGCACGCGACGATCACCGGGAAGGGATGCGACAGCAGGCGGCGGGCCAGGGTCGAGCCGGAGGTCACCAGTGCCACGGCTTCTTTAGGGCCGGCCGTCATCACCTTCAAGTCATAACCACCGGAGAGAATGCCYGGCTGGCCAGTAATGATCACCACCGCACGATCAGTCACGGCCTGATCCAGCGCAGCGTTGAGCTCGGCAATCACATCCGGGGAAATGGCATTGACCTTGCCATTGCTCAAGGTCAGGGTCGCGATACCGTCTTCGAGATGGTAGGAAATCAACTCACTCATGACGCTATTCCTTTCAATAAAGTTGGGCAGACGTTACCCACCGCCGCAGGCCAGGTAAAGCGCCGTGACTGACCCGCCAGTCACCCTTTGCCTGCCCGCCAGGCCTGACCCGCCGTGCCTGCCGCGCATTCCCCTCTATATAGAAGAGGGCACGAAGCCGGAGATTGGCCGGTTTGCCATGGCCCGGAGTGACGGGAAACGCTGAACCGCGTTAACCGCATGAAAATTCTGAAAAAAATGTTTGCCATCGGAAAAGCTTTCGACTACATTAGCGCGCCTCGACAGACAGAACTTGTTTGAAGAGATACGGTGAAGTGTCCGAGTGGCTTAAGGAGCACGCCTGGAAAGTGTGTATACAGGAAACTGTATCGAGAGTTCGAATCTCTCCTTCACCGCCACATTTAAACGTTAGAGCCCCGATTATTCGGGGCTTTTTCGTTTCTGCGGTTCTGAAAAATTCAGCCCATGCTTTGGCCCATACCCTGGACGGCTCAGTGCTTTGCGACCAAAGGCTGATTTTTCGACAGTTTCCAAGCGGTGCGCATCATTCGACGCATTGTATTTCAGTGATGATCCCCGCATCGCGAAAGCCCAAGGCATGGCCCTCTGCACGACTGGCTGATTCCAACACCAGGTGCATGAGGCTGCCTTCGATGATCTTGAGAGTGGAGTATCCGGCGGATCACCGGTCGCGGTCCGCGAGAATGCTTACTCTGGCATTGTCCAGGACTGTAGCTTGTAGCCTTCCTGGCTCAACTCGGCGCGCACCTCTTCCAGCAGAATTTCCAGCTGTGCCGGGTCGGAATAGGTACTGGTTGGAATCTGTTTGCGACAAATACGAGTGTTGGCCCGGTCGATGATGCTCAGGCTCAGTTCGCCATTACCGCCTTGCGCGGCCCAGGCGACGCATTGAAAAGGTTCGAATGCGTGGCCCGCAATCAAAAGTGCTTCGTTGATGCGCAACGCGGTGCTCATGGGGCCTCTCTCCTTGTACCGAAACAAATGATCCGCAGTTGACCTGCTGCATGCAGTCATGCAGCAGGGCATTTCAGTCTTTCATTGCTTTACATAACTGCCTGGCGCCGGCTCCAGAGGCGGGAATTTGTCATTCCCTATGTGCGCAACCGCTGGTTGGCGCTCGCCGGAGTGTCCCGCCAGCCAGTTGAACCAATCATTCCACCAGCTACCGGGTTGCTGCTCAGCATTCTTGAACCAGGTTTCCGGGTTTTTCGAGACCCGATTATTGGTCCAGTAATGGCGCTTCTGCTTGGCCGGTGGATTGATGACGCCGGCGATATGCCCTGAAGCTCCTAATACAAAACGCTTGGCCCCGGAGAGCAGGTTGGTGCTGGCGTAGGCGCTTTTCCAAGGCACGATGTGATCGTCATGGGTGGCGAGGATGTAAGCGGGAGCGTCAATTGCACGCAAATCAAGCTTGACCCCACAGCACTCCAGCTCGCCTGATTTCAAATCGTTCTGCAGATAGGTGTGGCGCAGRTACCAGCAGTACATCGGCCCCGGAAGGTTGGTGCTGTCGTTGTTCCAGTACAGCAGATCAAGCGGGATCGGCTTCTGCCCCTTGAGGTATTTGTCGACGTTGTAGTTCCACCACAGCTCGTTGGGGCGCAGTAGGGAAAAGGTATTGCCCATGTCCTCACCACGAAACAGACCGATGGGACCATTCATGCCGCCGATGGTGCGCTCTCGATAGGCCACCAGTTCTTCGTCGACGAATATGTCGATGGGACCGGTATCCAGGTAGTCAAGGAACGTGGTGAACAGGCTCACGCTGGCGATCTCCCTGTCGCCGCGTGCAGCAAGTACTGCCAGCGCCGTGCTCAGCAGGGTGCCGCCGATGCAGAAGCCCACGCAATTGAGTCGCTGCTCGCCACTGATGTCGCGGGCCACCTGCAAGGCGTCGATTACCCCGTGCTCAATCAGGTCATCCCAGGTGGTACCAGCGTGTTCCTCGTCAAAGTTGCGCCAGGACATCAGGAATACGGGATGTCCCTGTTCCAGCAGGTGGCGGACCATCGAGTTGTCCGGGCGCAGATCAAGGATGTAGTACTTGTTGATCGACGGAGGTACGACGAATACCGGGTGTCGGTACTGGGTTTCGCTTTGCGGGTAGTACTGAATCAGCTGGAATAGGTGATTCTCGAAGACGATTTCGCCGGGGGTGTTCGCCAGATCGACGCCAACCTTGAAGGCGTCGCTATCACACTGGCGCATTTTGCCTTCGTTCATGTCGCTGGCCAGATGCTGCATACCTGTGAGCAGGCTGGCACCTTGAGTCTCAACCACACGCTGGAGCGCATCAGGGTTACTGACCAGGAAATTGCTTGGCGCACTGGCGGCAATGGCTTGCTCCACCAGATAGCGCAGGCGTTGGCGCGGTTTTTTTTCGTCGATCAGCAGCTTGTCCAGCAGTTTCAGGAGAAAGCTTGCGTTGAGCAGGTAAAACGCAGCGAGGGAGCCGAACAGTGGCTCGCTCCAGTTGCCGCTGGAGAAGCGTCGATCATCGAAGCTGAAGGGTTGGCCGGTCAGCAGTTTTTGGCCGAGTTGGCCCCATTGAACCTGGTAGTCCGCTTGAAGGCTGTCCAGGGTTTCGCGAGGCAGCTCGAACCAGGCGCCGTGCTCATGCCCGGAAAACCACGGATTAGTGCTGACCCATAGGCGTAATTGTTGCACTGCAAAGGAAGCGATGAACGGAACCTGGCCTGACCAATAGGTTTTGAATGTATGTGCGTTGTTGTCCATAAAGTTCCTTGCCCATACAGATGAGCCGGGCAGAAAAAAGCCGCGCTTTGCCGGACTCCGACATAGCGACGGCAGGAATGCGGGCAGCGTTGACTGACGCCAACCTGATGCGCGGAACAAGGGTCCCAAGTCCGCGCATGGGCTACTCAGATGCCGTTGGTTAGCGCTCGATAGCCAGGCCGACGCCTTGTCCGCCGCCGATGCACAAAGTGGCCAGCCCCTTCTTGCCGTCGCGACGGATCAGTTCGTGCACCAGCGACACCAGAATCCGTGCCCCCGACGCGCCGATCGGATGGCCAAGGGCGATAGCGCCGCCGTTGACGTTGACTTTGCTGGTGTCCCAACCCAACTCTTTGCCAACCGCCAGCGCCTGGGCGGCGAAGGCTTCGTTGGCTTCGATCAGGTCCAGGTCCTCGACACTCCAGCCGGCCTTTTGCAGGGTCAGGCGTGTAGCCGGGACTGGGCCGATGCCCATGATCGACGGGTCCACACCGGCGCTGGCATAGGCTTTGATCCGTGCCAGTACCGGAAGGCCGAGCGCTTGTGCTTTAGCGGCGCTGGCCAGCAACAGCACGGCCGCACCATCGTTGAGGGTCGAAGCGTTGCCGGCGGTCACGCTGCCGTCTTTCTGGAATGCCGGTTTGAGTTTCGCCAACGCTTGCGCAGTGCTGTCGATACGCGGCTGTTCGTCGGTGTCGAAGACCAGCGGTTCGCCCTTGCGCTGAGGAATCAGGATCGGGGTGATTTCGCTCTGGAAACGCCCTCCCTCAATGGCTGCGGCGGCTTTCTGTTGCGAGGCGGCAGCGAAGGTATCCTGTGCTTCACGAGAGATCTCGTACTTCTGCGCCAGATTCTCAGCGGTGATACCCATGTGATAGTCGTTGAAGGCGTCCCACAGGCCATCCTGGATCATGCTGTCTTGCAGTTGCGCATGGCCCATACGCAGGCCGGTGCGTGCCTTGGGCAGAACATAGGGGGCCAGACTCATATTTTCCTGGCCGCCAGCGATGACCAGTTCCGCGTCGCCGCAACGGATTGCCTGGACGGCGAGATGGACCGCCTTGAGACCGGAGCCGCAGACCTTGTTCAGGGTCAGGGCAGGCGTGGTGTGTGGCAAACCAGCCTTGATCGCTGTCTGGCGTGCCGGGTTTTGCCCAGCGCCGGCAGTGAGTACCTGGCCGAGTATCACTTCATCAATTTGAGCAGCATCGATACCGGTCTGCTCAAGCAGGCGGCGAATCACTGCGGCACCCAGTTCGGTCGCGGGAATTGCAGACAGAGCACCCTGGAAGCTGCCAATGGCGGTACGAGTAGCGGCAACGATTACGACTTCGTTCATGCGTGACCTCATCGAAAAGACAAAATTCGTCGAACAAACCAGGGCATTCCTGCCCTGATCGGGGTTACTGCATGTTCATGCCGCCGTTTACCGAGAAATCGGCACCGGTGCTGTAGGCGGACTCATCGGAAGCCAGCCAGGCTACGATTGAGGCGATCTCTTCGGGTTGGCCAAGGCGACCAACCGGAGTTGCTGCGATCATGCCTTCGAGAATGTCCGGACGAATTGCCGCAGTCATGGAGGTCTGGATGTAGCCTGGGGATACGGTATTGACGGTCACGCCCTTGCCGGAGACTTCCCGGGCCAGTGCCATGGTGAAACCATGGATGCCAGCCTTGGCGGCGGAGTAGTTGGTCTGACCGAACTGGCCACGCTGACCGTTGATCGAGGAGATATTGATGATCCGCCCCCACCCGTTGGCCAGCATGCCTTCAATGACCTGCTTGGTGGTGTTGAACATGCCCGTCAGGTTGGTCCCGATCACGCTGTTCCAGTCTTCCGGGGTGAGCTTGCGAAAAGAGGCGTCGCGAGTGATGCCGGCGTTGTTGACCAGCACATCGATCGGGCCGAATTGTTCACGAGCCATCTCGAAAGACTTGCGGGTCGTCTCCCAATCGGTGACGTCGCCATAGATGCACTCAAACTGATAACCCGCCGCCAGCTGACTGGCAATCCAGTCGTCCTTGCGGCTGGAATCAGAGCTGCAGCCGACGATTACCTTGAATCCTTCCTTGTACAGACGCTGGCAAATTGCCGTACCAATGCCGCCCATACCACCCGTTACCACAGCAATACGACTACGCGACTCCATATTTCTACTTCCTTTTTTTTTGCGCTGCAGGAGAGATGATTGTTCGATATCGACGGGCCGTGCGGAAGTGTTTGAAGGTGACGTTTTCATGTCCATTGGTGCCACGCGGGGAGGTGCTCGCTGGCAAAAAGTGAGGAGTACCTATACTGGGGTCAATGTTTGAAACTGAATGGATGGTTAATATTCCTGCAACGTAGTTGAAATATGTTCAACGCATGTCAGTATCGGCTCCGGACAGGACGTTCGGTTCCATTGGTCACTGAGGACGCCATGTATAGAATGAGTTCAGGTTATGCCAGCATGCTGGCAAATACGTTTTTGGCCCAAGGACTGGACCTTGCCGGTCTGTGCCAAGAGGCGGGACTGGATGTCGAGTTCGTGAATAAACCAGGAGCATTCTGCGAGCGAAGCGTTATCTATCGTCTTTGGGACCTGGCTGCTCAGGCTTCGGATGATCTGAATATCGGTTTGAAAGCCTACGGGGAATTCCATCCCAGCAGTTTTCAGATCGTGGGCTACACGATGATGTCCAGTTCGAATCTGAAAAGGGCGCTTGAACGTCTGGTTCGTTTCAGCCCGCTGATTGGCACCGGACTAAGCCTTTTCTTTGTCCCGGAGCAGCAGCATTACCGACTGGCCAGCCTCGAGCATCAACAACCTGGCTCGGTCAAACCCCGGCAATATACGGATGCAGGCTTGGCGTCGCTGCTGGGTTTCTGCCGTTGGCTGGCGGGTGGCAAGTCGCTGCAACCGTTGAGTGTGGAGTTCACTTATCCCGAACCTGAAGATACCTCCGAGCATCGACGGTTGTTTGGCTGTCCGCTGCGTTTCGGGGCGGCTTATGACAGCATCTTGTTCGATGGCCAGGAGCTTCTGAGTCCTTTGAGTATGGCCAACGAGGCGTTGGCCATACTCCATGACAGTTTTGCCGAGGCTCAATTGGACCTGTTGTCCGGCTACTCTATTGTTGGCAGGGTTCGCGCGCTGATTAACGAGCGCTTGAGCCAGGGGCAAGGCCAATGTGATATGGAATCGATTGCTGCGGCACTGAGCATCAGCAAGCGAACGCTCCAACGAGGCCTTGAGAAGGACGGCACACAATTCAAGGATGTCCTGAACGATGTGCGCCGGCAGTTGGCCGACTTCTATTTGCGCCATTCTCATTTCAACATGAAGCATGTGACTTACCTGCTCGGCTTTCATGATCACAGCAGCTTCCATAAGGCATGCACCCGCTGGTTCGGTATGACCCCCGGTCAGTATCGAACCGACGAGTCGTTGCTTATGCTCGAGGAACTCGCGCCGGTTAGACTCATGAACCCCGTCGGTTTGCGCAGAGATCAAAAGATCGCAGGCTTCGCCAAACGGATGCACCGCTAGTCCCTTGTGAAGGCGCATTGAGGCGTTCATTGAGACTTTGGACCTTTTGTCCTTTTGCTCGCTTTGCGTTTTGGGGCTTTAGCTACGATGACGGGGGCGGGCGCCGGTGTGATCTCCGACGGCAGCACTGCCACAAACGGGGATGGCTCCAGAGGGGGCGCCTGCTGAATGACATCTGTTTCACTGGGCGGTTGGGTCAGGCTGAAGCCCGGCAGGGGGACTTCGAGTAGCGCGTGCAGTTCACGCCAGAA
Source organism: Pseudomonas sp. P4_C4 (assembly GCF_056402055.1). Lineage (NCBI taxonomy): Bacteria > Pseudomonadati > Pseudomonadota > Gammaproteobacteria > Pseudomonadales > Pseudomonadaceae > Pseudomonas > Pseudomonas sp. P4_C4. The sequence goes on from NZ_JBFUID010000019.1 coordinate 62,713, forward strand.
TTCCCGTTCAGCTCCAGTAATTGTCAGCAGTTCGGGCATCAATTGCCCAACGGCTGCGAGGACCTGTTGGCGTGCCTTGGTGTCCGGGAGTAGCAAGGGCAGGCTGCGTAAGCTTTCTTGTGGGTGGGCAAAAACCAGCAGGTTCTGCAACCGGATGGCTTCGCGCAGGGCAGCAGGCTCATTGCTGTAGTCCTGGACCAGCAGATGCACCTGCTGGATCAGTTTTTCAATGCTTTCCTTGCCCGCCTTGTCGCTGTCGCGGCCCAGCAAAAACAGAATCCGCACCAACGCTTCCAGCGGGCCCCCATGGGGCAGTGCATCCTGCAGGCGTTCGATCAGGGCTTGGTCTTGCTGATCAGCATGTGCCTGGAGATTTCGCACAGGCTTGTTGCTGGTGAGGACACTCAGTGCGCCGTAAATGCCATAGAAACACAGCTCCTGGGTGGCATCGCGGATATCGCGATAAGCATTCAGGGCGTCTTGCGTCTGGTTGGAGAACAGCTCCTGCCAGGCCAGCAACGGGTTATCTTTGCGTGCAGGACGACGATCACTGCTGACTTGGGAGGCGGTCCCGGCCAACCACCACAGCGCCGGGTTCAGGCTGCTCCATAGCACTTGCTGTTGGTGGAAGGGATGCGTCCTGCGCATCAGTTCGGCAACCGGCTCGTTGACTATCTGACGTAGCCACGGGCGTATGAACCCGTCGTAAAGCGTGCTGTTGATTTCAGACGCACGCTCCACCAGAGAGAATTCGCGATCGTCATCACGAGTCGGCTCGACGTCATCATGGATATCGGCGATTCGCCTTGATTCGAAACGCACTCGGTATTGCACGTCACCGCTGCCTGAGGCGGCCGGCAGATCGTCGATCAGCATTTCATATAGCCCTGCCGGCAGCGCATTGATGGCTTCCACCGCACCGAGCAACCCACGGTGTTCACGTTGCGCCACCTTGCCGGAAACAAAAATGCCCAAATGGCCGATGCTGGCGTGCCGCAGGTAGACGATGGTACGTCCTGCGTCATGCAAAGCGAGATCGCTGGGATAGACATCGGCGATCCAGTTCAATGCCTGCTGTGGAGGGGTGATGTTGTCTCCGTAGGAGCAGAACACCACCACCGGTACTTCGATCCGTTTCAGGTCAATGCCGGAGCTCTTGCGGCCGAGACCGCCGGACAACTGGTTGCCGATGAAAAGGTCATCGACAATCATCTCGATTTCTTCGCCATTGAGCAGGGTCGGGCTGCCCCACCAGCGTTCGAAGTCGAGGAAGCGTGCAGCCTCGCTGTCGACCTGGCTGAACAACTGGTAGTACTTGCCCCAATAGGTGTTGGCCGGGTCCAGGTTTTCGAAATTGCTGACCAGCCAGGTACCGTCGAAACGGCCATTGCCCAAGTCGCTGCCCAGGCGAGCCATCCAGCCGCCACCCAGCAGGCCACCGGTATAGCGCATCGGATTGCGTCCATTGACACCGGCCCAGTACGACAAGGGGGCACCATTGATAATGATCAACCCTGGCAGTTCCGGCCGTGTTGCCGCCAATCCCATCAAGGCCCAACCGGCCTGGCAGTTGCCGATGATGATCGGCTTGCTGTTGGCCGGGTGAAGGGCACTGACGACTTCGATGAACCGGGCCTGGGCTTCGACAATATCGGCCAGGGTTTGCCCAGGCTGTGGCGAGTGACTGAAAGAAATGAAATAGGTGGGGTGGCCGGCTCTGAGGCTTTCGCCTAATACCGAATCCTGTTTGAAACCGCCGATTCCCGAGCCGTGGCCGCCGCGTGGGTCAATGATGATCACCGGCTGGCCGTTGCTGTCGATTTTTTGCTCTGGCCCGGGGAGGATTTGCAGCAGTGAATAGTTGACCGGGCGCGGGAGATCGGCGCCTGCGATCAGGGTTTCATGATCGAACTTGAGCAGCAGCGGATACCCGGCGCGTTCATGGGCCAGTGTATTGTCGCCGCGCTGGCGCAGGGTGTCCCAGAACAGCAGGCTGCGTTGAGCGAGGTCGGTGAAGTATTCCTGCCAGTCAGCGGGCGTGGGTTGTCTGAGTTGGCCCCGCTTCAGAGGCATGAGGGTTTTTTCCTGGCGCTGGCGCAAAGCATCAAGGACGTTCAGGGTATTGAGGCGCTGCAGATGACTCAGGTGTTCGAACAGACCGCGTTGAGAGGAGAGTCTGTCATATTGCGATGCAATAATATCTTCCTGGCCCATGGTGATCTCCTGGCTTTATGCATGAGAAGCAGCTCGCCTGCATCTCATCATTAAAGAGAGCTTGGCTGGCCGTTCGCCTTTCAGGAGTCTATAGCGAATAGTGGCGGGAGGTGAAAGATTATTGTGCGGTGCACAAAAAAACATTGCCAAACGAATTTGTGCACTGCAATATCAAGGCTAACGCGATGATCGGCAGGATCGCTATCGCGTCCTCAGGCTCATGTCGGCCTTTCAGAATCAGGAGATTCAAGCATGACTTTTTTTAACTCGGAAAAATTGCAAGACGCTCAGAAAGCCAACCTAGACCTCCTGCAGCAAATCAGCGGCAAAATCTTCGCCAGCGTTGAACAGCTCACCCAATTGCAGATCAAGACTCTGCAGGCCTCCACCGAGGAGCAGTTCGACGGTTTGCGCAAACTGCTGGCAGTCCGTGATCCACAAGGGTTCGCTGAGCTCCAGGCTTCTTTCACCCAGCCAAATGTGCAAGCCGAACGCCTGGCTGAGTTCAATCGTCAAGTACACGCGCTGATTGTTGGCACCCAGTCGGAAATCGCCCAACTGACCACGCGTCAGGTCGAGGCGGGCACCAAGCAGGTGCAAGAGTTCGTTGAAGTGATCAGCAAGAATGCACCGGCTGGCTCCGAGCCTGTTGTGGCAGCGTTCAAGTCGTCGCTGGCCAATGCTGGCACCGTTTTTGAAAGCGCACAGAAAGCCGTAAAACAGGCTACTGACGTTGCCCAGAGCGGTTTCGAGGCAGCGACTGCAGCAACTGCAGCGACTGCCGCAGCCGGGAAAACCGCGCCAGAGACTGGCAAGGCAACAAGCGGTAACAAGTAAGTCAAGTTAGAACGGTTACACCGATGGCGATGGGTTTATTCCCCATCGCCATTTTTTTTCGACCCGCCACCCGCGCCTGGCTTGCCTGACGGTGTGCCGCCGAACAGGCCAAAGAGGTTCTGAGTGTTCAGGTAGAGGGCTTTTGACTGGTCGACGTACTGGCGCATCAAATCCTGCATGACCGGTGCTTGCTGATGCATGAACTCACCCCAGGCTTCAGAGGACTGAGCGCCGGTCTGGGTCTGGATGTCGATGACCGTCTGGATGCTTTTGTCCAGGTAGCTGCCGAGGACGCCCTGGTAAGGACCGTAGAACTGGATAATCCCCATGAGCATCTCAATGGAGAAGATCGGCTCACCACCACTTTCGGCTTCCAGAATGACCTGCAGCAAAATACTTCGGGTCAGATCCTCGCCAGTCTTGGCGTCGACCACCTCGAAGGGGATTTTATCGATGACCAATTGACGAATATCCGCAAGGGTCAAATGACTGCTGGTGTGCGTGTCATACAGGCGGCGATTCGGGTACTTCTTGATCAGACGGGTGGTGTTCCGACTGTTATCTGTCATGTGGGGCTACTCACAGCGAGCCTGATTTGCAGGCATCTTATCCTACTCTGACCACTGCCACTCCAATGCGTCGCCTCACGCGGCACGCGCTGGGTGGTCAGCGTACGAACTTTCTTCATCTTTTGAGTGCTGAGCTTGCGAGGCTGGCCACTTCGAGGCAGGGGCGTTCAATTCCTCAAGACCCGCCTGCGGATAGCGTTTTCGTCATTTGAACACCACAGGTTCTGGGGGCTGGGCTGATTGCTGATGTCTCTGGGCGTTAATCCAACACTCTGTGCACCGGCTCCTAAGTTGGCTAAGCAACGCTGAGCAAACAGGGTGCGCTTCTGTGATCGCCACATAGATTAGCGTGGGGGGGGAGGGACCAGCTAAAAACGCAGCAAGCGTAACGCTTTACGCAACTCTCGGAAATTGCCTACAAGCCCGGCGAGAGTCACCCCGATATCCTGCTTGCCGTGCAAAACAAACCCTTCCACACAAAAACGCCGCTTTCCTGATCTGGATAAGCGGCGTTTTTTTACGCACGTGTCAGAGGCTGCTCCCACGCATCAGCGATGTCATTCGCGGTTGCTAAATCTCGTGCGGTATCATGATTTAATACCATGAACAATAAACAACTCAGCGCCCTCAAAGCCATATTTTCAAGACCCACCTCCGGCCACCATGGAGTGGTCCCGCATCGAATCCTTGTTCAGCGCTGCAGGGGCCATAACCATCGAAGGTAATGGATCGCGAGTACGTTTTGAACTGAACGCAGTGGTCGCCACCTTCCACCGGCCGCACCCCGACAAAGAAGCCAAGCCCTATCAGGTGCGTGACGCCCGGGCTTTTCTTGAACAAGCAGGAGTTACCCCGTGAACGTAATGAACTACAACGGCTACTCAGCCCGGATCGAATACAGCGATGAAGACGGTCTGTTTGTCGGCCACATTGCGGGCATCAAGGATGTTGTCGGGTTTCACGGCGAGTCAGTCAAAGAACTTCGCACCGCATTTGAAGCGGCCGTCACCGATTATCTGGAGACTTGCGCCAAACTCGGCCGCACCCCACAGAAACCCTATTCAGGCCATCTCAGTCTGCGCCTGGCCCCAGCCCTTCACGCGACGGTTGCTGTGAAAGCTCAGTTAGCCCACAAAAGTATCAATCAGTGGGTTGCTGATGTTCTTGATCGCGAGGCGCATGCTTAAGCAGTGAATAAGCCGATCCGGCTGTAGACTGCTCAAACTCTTCGAACGGAATCGATATCATGCTCCATCCTCACGCCAGTTTTCGCGGCGCAGCCAAGCTCATCGCGGCTGTGTCGATTGTTGCCATGTCATCAATGGCCCTCGCATCCGCCCCTGCAACTTTTCCCGACGCTGAAGCCAGTGACCCTGCCAAACTCGGCTGGATGGTCGGTTCGCCACCCCCCGCTGATCGCACTGTGCGTTTTGAAGACGGCAGCTATTTCCAGTTCCCGGCAATGCGCTGGAGTGTTTCGAACTTTCGGCAACTGATGCCGACGATCAACGTTTCTCGCGGCCTGGGGGCTCCGGTTCCTCTGGAGATAGCACTACGCAAAGATATCGACGGGATCAGTTTCGTCCCGCTTGGCGCCAGGGCACCCATGACCTGGGAGCAATCCCTCGCGGGAAAGTTGTCTACGAGCGCTATTTCGGCGTTTGATGTGCTGGCTGAATTTCTGAACAGCAAGGAACACCCATGATCACCACCACAACCCACTCCATTGAAGGCCGACAAATTACCGCCTACCTGGACATCGTCAGCGCCGAGTCGGTGCAAGGGATCAACATTGTTCGAGACGTATTTGCCGGGATGCGCGATTTTTTCGGCGGACGCTCCCAGACACTGGAGCGAGCGTTGAAAGAAGCACGCATTCAGGCCACCGATGAAATCAAGGAGAGGGCGCAGGCGCTTCAGGCGGACGCGGTGGTCGGGCTTGATTATGAGATCAGTATGCCGGCCGGCAAAGGCGGGATGGTCGTGGTGTTCGTGACCGGGACTGCGGTCAAGTTGGGGTGAAAGGTGAGAAGCCATTCGTCGCTCACGGGGAAATAAGAACGGCAGGTCCATTAGTGACCGTCTAGTCTCAAAAACCTTGGCGGTCGATATTGTTCGGCAAAAGGGCTTGCCGGTGTCGATCCCGCTTTTTGACAAGGGGTGAAGAGATGGCTGATCCGTATATCGAGGACGATGGCGCAGAGTTTCCGATCAACAATTCCGTGCGGTGTGGCCAGACCCAGTATGTGGCCAGTTTCGGCGAGGACCAGACAGAGGTCGACAAGATCAAGACCAGGGCGTGCCGGGTACTGAAGGGCAAATTCTTACCCAAGGTGACAGCACCGGTCAGGAAGTAACCGAATGTTAGGCAGACCCCCTCATTGAACGGGGTTTTTAATGTCTGAAAGGGTTTTATGACAAGTATTTTAAAGTGGTGATCTTTCACAAACTTTTCACAGCAGTCTCCGTAATCTCGACTCATCCGTTAGAAAGCAACACCTGGCCCGTTTCCCCAGCGGGCTTTTTTTTGTCCGTCATAAAACCTTTTCCAGAAATGCTGTCCAACCGTCGCCAATCGCGAAGTTGGACCGGCGTGCTGGACTTTATCCGCGCAAAAGCATTCAATCTCGCCCCCTTTTTGTTTACCCCTATTGTTTGAGGTTTTTGTCATGCGTTTAACACTGCCTGCTCTGGTTCTGGGGCTTCTGGTTGCTCAAGGTGCAATGGCTGGTGACGGCACTGCCGCGCTGGGCGGTGGCTTGGGCGGCGCGTTGGGTAACGTGGTCGGCCAGAAGATGGGCGGCAGCACTGGTGCAGCGATTGGTGCGGGCGTCGCTGGCGCGGCGGGCAGCGCAGTTGCCGCCAAAAAAGGTCATCGCACCAGCGCTGCTATCGGTGGCGGTGTCGGCGCGGCCGGTGGTTCGGTGATCGGTAACAGCCTTGGCGGCAAGTCCGGTGCCACCATCGGTGCAGGCCTGGGCGGTGCATTGGGCGGCGGCGTAGGCAGCAACCTGGCCAATGGTCACAAGCGCCACTGATCCTGATTCAGATTTGAAAAGAGCCCGGCCTGATGCCGGGCTTTTTCATTTATGAACGTTTCACGCCGCAGCAGCTCAAATCTTCCATACCCTGGAAGAATGCGAGGCGTGCCATGAACCCGAAAACCAACGGCAAAAAAAACGGAAGCCTGAGTGCTCGACTATTGATGGTGCCTGCGATTGTTTTTGGATTGCTGGTCTCTCAGGTGGCGCTGGCGGGAGGTAATGGAGATGCCGCGGTAGGCGGTGGTCTTGGTGGGGTGCTGGGCAACGTTGTCGGTGGCCAGGTGGGCGGCAGTACGGGCGCAGCGATTGGTGCAGGTGTCGGCGGAGCGGCTGGCAGTGCCATTGCCGCGCCCAAGCACAGTCGCACCGAGGCGGCGGTAGGCGGTGGTTTGGGAGCGGCGGGTGGATCGGTGGTCGGCAACAGTCTTGGCGGTTCGACCGGATCGGCCATCGGTGCAGGCCTGGGCGGTGCAGCTGGCGGTGCGGTTGGCAATAATCTGGGGAGTGACAGCGGTCACTCCCATTCCGGTAACGGTTATAAACACGCGAACAAGCACCACAAAAAGCATCACTAGTTGAGCGAGGCATCCCATGACTGCGAAAAGCGAAGGCAAGGAAGAAAAGGACCCGAGCGGACTGCCATCCATCAACGATCCCGGCAATGAAGATCCGGGATCGCTGATGGATGATGCGACGGTGCCGCTTAACGATGCTGATGATTTGGGCGATGTGGGGAATATTGAGTTGGAAGATGAGGAAGAGGACGAAGATTGATCGAGTCGTGTTGCCGGATTGACCGGTTGTCTAGCTGATCGAATGCGTCCATCGCCCAGTCCTCGATATGTCGTGGCCTGAGTCTGCGTGATGCAAGTATCGGTTTGGAGGTTTTGGAGAGGGCGCATTGGGTCCACACTCATCAACCTTTACCCCACCCACCCCATTTGTCGCCGAGCCCCTGGCCTTGTTCGCCAGTGGACAGTTCCCCTTCGACCCCAGCGGATCAACCCACCCAGTCGGGTTCCGGGTGTACCGATACGGGTTCAACCCTGCGGCCAACTTGAGCGGATTCGGCGTCATATAACGACCGATGTCCGGATGGTAGTAGCGATGCCGGTTGTAGTGCAGGCCACTCTCAGCATCGAAGTATTGCCCCTGAAACCGTAGCGGCTGTTCGAGTCGCTCGCCGTCGCCGTGACTCAGTTCGCGCAGTTTGCCGTGGGCGGTGTATTTGGCCGACCAGACGATGACGCCGCCGTAGCTGGTCAGTTCCTGCGGGGTGCCGAGGTGGTCGAGTTGGTAGTAGAGCGGGCAGGCGTCTACCCGGCCTTTGCCGTCGAGCAGCGCCAGCGGGCGGAAGCTGCCGGGCTCATAGACGTAGCTGCGGTAGTGTCGGGGGCCGCTTTCGGCGATGAGTTGGTCGCCTTGCCAGAAGAATTGCGTGGTCTGGCCGTCGACGGTTTTGCCGATGCGCCGGCCGAACGCGTCGTAGCAGTAGCTGACACGTTTACCGTCCGGGGTGCTGACGCCGATCAGGCGGTGCTGGCTGTCGTAGGTGTATTCGGTGACCTGGGTCGGCATACCGCGGCGTTCGCGGATCAGGTTGCCGAAGGCGTCGTAGTCGTAGTGGCTGTCGAAACGGCGACGCAAACAGTTGCCCTCAAGCACACACGGGCCGGGGCGGTCGTGGATCAGCAGATTGCCGGCCGGGTCATGGGTGAAATTCTCCGCGAACTGGTCGCGGGCGTGGCGTACGCCGGTCAGGCGGTCGAGCGCATCGTATTGGTAGCGGCGTGAACCGTGGCGGCTGTCGGTAATCTGCAGGAGGTTGCCCTTGATGCTGTAGGCATACTTGCGGCGAAATAGCGGTCGGTGCTTTTGGCCGACGGCATGGGCCTGCAAACGGCCTTGCTCGTCGTAGGCGTAATCGCTGAGGAGCAGGCCCTGTTGGCGTTGTTGTTCGCGCCCGCCGACAAAGCGATGGCTGGTCAGGCGCGTGCCGTTGAGGTCAATGGCCGTGAGGTCGCCCCCCTTGGCGTGGTGGTAGACGAGGACACAGGCGTCCGGCAGGCGCAGGCGCTTGAGCCGACCGCAGGCATCATAGCCGTAACTCAGGGTGCCCCAGCCCTGACGCTCGGAGATCAGCCGGTCCTGGCGGTCGTATTCGAACGCCAGCGGATGGTCCTGGCCGTCATCGACGCGGACCAGTCGCCCGAGGTTGTCATAGCGGTACTCGACCTTGACCCCATCGGGCAGGGTTTTGACCAGTAACCGCCCAGCGCTGTCACGTTGATAACCGGTAACCAGCAGCGAACTGTCGTCGCCAAACTCGGTTTTCTTCAGCAATTGGCCATTGAGGTCGTAGCTGTAGGCGATACGACGGCCATCAAAGCCGGTTTCCTGTCGGATCAATCCGCCTGGGGTGTAATCCAGCCGGTAAGTGTCRCCAACCTCGTTTTCGATCTCGGTGAGCAACAATTGCGCATGGTCGTAGCGGTATTTCAGCGCGCTGCCGTCGGGGTTGATTCGACGGCTGACCAGGCGCAGGTCGTCGGCGTATTCGTAACGGGTTACCCGTCCCAGTTCGTCGGTGTCGGCGGTGACCTGGCCATAGGCGTTGTAGCGATAGGCACGGCGGGCACCGGAGGGCCGCGTGGTCCGGGTCAGTCGACCCACGGCGTCCCATTCATAACCGGTGACGGCACCGTGTTCGTCCTGCCGGGTAATCCGCCGCCCCAACGCATTGTAGGAAAAAGTGCGCTGAGCACCGTCCGGCAGGGTCTCTTCCAGCAATTGTCCCAAGGCGTTCCAGACATACCGGTGACCGCTCTGGTCGGGGAAACGGATCGTCAGCAAGCGCCCCTGCGAGTCGTAGAAATAGCGGGTGATCTGCCCGTCGGGATCGGTGACGGCAGTGATGTCGCCCTGGGCATTGCGCTGGTAGCTCCATGTCGCCTGACCGCAGATGCGGGTATGCAGGAAACCGTTGCGATACTCGTAGGACGTGAGCGCCTCATCCGGCGCAAGCAGCGCGATCAGCCGGCCGACCTCGTCATAATGGTATTCGGTGACAGCGCCGAGGGCGTCCTGTTCGGCGATCAGACGGCCCTGATCGTCGTAGGCCTTGTGCTGCTCACCGCCATCCAGCCCGACGTGGTGTAGCAACCGTGCACGGTCGTCATGAACGTAAACCTCTTCGCTACCGTCGGCGTTGTTCACCGTCACGCCGCCTTGATCGTCCCAGGCGTAACGCGCCTCTATCTGCGCAAACGAGGCCCAGTGATGAATGCAGCGGGCCGTCTTGCCGGAGCGTTCCCACGCCCAGAAGAAACTCGCGCCGCCAGCCAGTTGCCGTTGAAGGATGATGTGCTGATCGTCGTAGTCATAGCGCTCGCTTTCACCCGCGGCATTGGTCGCCTCGATCAGACGCTGGCGGGCGTCGTAGCGGTAGCTGACCAGTGTCTGTTCGGTGCGCCAGGTGGACGCCTTGGGGCCGCTGCGCTGAAACACCTGATAGTCGACGGCCACCAGGTGCTTGACATCGTAACGCAGCAACAAGGCGCGATCGGCGCCGTTGTCCAGGCGTTGGATCCGGTCAAAGCGGTCCCGCTGCACCGTCACGTGGTTGCCGTAGGCGTCGCTGATCGCGCTGAGCCGGCCGCCATGAAAGTGGTAGAACCGCGCGCAGTCGCCGGCCAGGGCGAGGATCAGTTCGTCCGGCTCCTCGCCGAGGTAAATCGCCGCCCGCGACAGGCTGTTGTGGATCACCGGGCGCGTCGCCGTTGGCCGTGGAAATGGCGTACGGTGGTTTTCGGGGTCGATCCACAGCACCCGCTCGTCGTGGAGTTCCAGGTGCTGGGACAGCGAATGGCTCCAGCCAAAACCGAGGCCGGTGTCGAGTTCGACGGCACTGGTGCGATAGATGCGGTTGAAGTCGAACGGCAAGATCCCGTCGAGGGTGCTGTCCGTGAAGGTCAGCAATACTTCGCCGGTGACCATCGACACCGGGCAGTTGTGGGTGGCGATGCACTCGATTGTGTCGATACTGGTGGCGAACCTGTGCACCTGTGTCAGTGGACCGCTGGCGGGACATGCCAATACCTTTTGGGGATCGAACATCTGCAGACTTTCGCTTGGCGGAATGTAGGACGTGAGACTCTGCGGAGGATCTTCAAGGAAAGAAGTCGGGAAAGTTGGCGTTTGATGTAGGGCGAATCGCTAATTCACGAGAGCCATTCGGCGTGGATCAGGATTTCATCGTTGCTCTAAGCCAGCGACGCTCGCTATGCTGCTGAATCCTTTAATCCATTCGGGGGCGGGCTTCACCTGCGCCGCCCGGGATGCCCTGGAAAACGGATCAGATGCGATGAATGCACCACTGAAAACATTCGGCCCGATCAAGGCCGTGATTTTCGATATGGACGGCTTGTTGCTGGATACAGAGGGCATCTACACCGAAGTCACGTCCATCATTGCCGCGCGTTACGGGCGGACGTTCGACTGGAGCATCAAACAGAACATTATCGGCCGCGGTGCAGGTGATCTGGCGTGCTATGTGGTTGAAGCGCTGGACCTGCCGATTACCGCCGAAGAGTTCCTGATAATCCGCGAACCGCTGATGCGCGAGCGTTTTCCTACAGCGCAGGCAATGCCTGGCGCACAGGAGCTGGTACGGCATCTGAAGGCCAACAACATACCCATTGCCGTGGGCACCAGTTCTTCGAGCCAGTCGTTCGGCCAGAAAACCACCCTGCACCGCGACTGGTTCGCCTTGTTCGACTTCATCGTCACCGCCGATGACCCCGAGGTGGGTGCCGCCAAACCGGCACCGGATATTTTCCTGACGGCGGCGCGGCGTCTGGGCGTTGCACCCGAAGATTGCCTGGTGTTCGAGGATTCGCCCTTTGGTGTTACTGCGGCGAAAGCAGCGGGGATGACGGCGATTGCAATTCCGGATGCGGCAATGGCCGACGCCAGGTATGCACACGCCGATGGCATTCTTCGTACGTTGAAGGCGTTCGAGCCGGGCGCTTGTGGTTTACCGGCGCTTGAGTGGACCTGACGACTGAAAATCTGGGAGCGAGCAGGCTCGCTCCCCCAGGACTGACAAATGTCAGGCGCCAAAGCCACCGTCGATGGTCAGGCTGGCCCCTGTGATGTAGCCGGCTTCAGGGCTGACAAGATAGGCGACGAAACTGGCGATCTCTTCGGCCTTGCCGTAACGGCCCACGGCCATCAGCGGGATCAGGCTTTGCGCAAAGTCACCGTGGGCCGGGTTCATGTCGGTGTCGACCGGACCCGGTTGCACGTTATTGATGGTGATGCCTTGCGGGCCGAGATCACGGGCCAGGCCTTTGGTCAGGCCGACCAGTGCCGACTTGCTCATGGCGTATGGGCCGCCACCGGCGAAGGGCATGCGGTCGGCGTTGGTGCTGCCGATGTTGATGATGCGTCCGCCTTCGGTCATGTATTTGGCGGCGGCCTGTGTAGCGATGAACACGCTGCGCACGTTGATGGCCAGGGTCTGGTCGAAGTCTTCGAGTTTGAACTCGGCCAGCGGTGCGACGGCCAGTACGCCGGCATTGTTGACCAGGATATCCAGGCGACCGAAAGCGTCTACCGTGGCGGACACGGCGCCGCGAATGGCGTCGGCGTCGGCGCTGTCGGCCTTGATGGCCAGGGCCTTGCCGCCTTTGGCGGTGATGCTGTCTTGCAGTTCTTCAGCTTTTGCCGTGGAGCTGACATAGGTGAAGGCAACGGTTGCGCCTTCAGCAGCCAGGCGCTTGACGATGGCTGCGCCAATGCCGCGGGAACCACCTTGAATCAATGCCACTTTGCCGCTGAGGTTCTGAGTAGTCATGTCGATCTCCAAGTCCCGAGGCGAGATGTCCCGGTTGATGGAGGCTAGTATCGATTCAGGATTCCATGCTGTGTAGACCATAATCGCGATAGTCTGTGTAAACCAAAAGTTTATAGTGGCGCCTATGGAAACCTTCAACAGTATCGAATGCTTTGTGCGCAGCGCTGAGGTCGGCAGCTTCGCCGAGGCCGCGCGGCGTCTGAGCCTGACACCGGCGGCGGTAGGCAAGAGCGTCGCCAAGCTCGAAGCGCGGCTGGGCGTCAGATTGTTTCAGCGCAGCACTCGCAGCCTGACGCTGACGGAGGCCGGCCAGTTGTTTCTCGGCGAAGTCAGCGGCAGCCTGCACACCATCCAGAATGCCGTGGCCAATCTCGCCAGTGCCGGAGGGCAGCCGGCCGGCACCTTGAAAGTCAGCATGGGGACGGTATTTGGCTGCCTGTACATTGTGCCGATGCTCGGTGAGTTTCTGCGGCGATTCCCGGCGATCAACCCGGACTGGCACTTCGACAACCGCCAGGTCGATCTGATCGGGCAAGGTTTCGACGCGGCAATCGGCGGTGGCTTCGAATTACCCCAGGGCGTGGTGGCACGCCGGCTGAGTCCCGCGCATCGGGTGTTGGTGGCTACGATGGACTACCTGGAGACACATGCGGCGATCAGCGAGCCGGATGACCTCAAGCACCATGACGGGATTCTTATCCGCTCGCCGCAGACCGGACGGGTACGCTCCTGGCAGTTGACCCATCGCAATCAGCAACACAGCCCGTTGACGCTCAAGGCGCGGATGACCATGAGCGATTCCGAGGCCGCCTGCGCCACGGCTGCGCAGGGTTTGGGCATTGCGCTGGTGAGCATGCCGTTTGCCTCGGGTTATCTGGAGTCGGGCAGGTTGCAGCGGGTGTTGCCGGACTGGTACATCGATGATGGTTACACCTCCATCTATTACGCCGAACACAAGCTGCTGCCCGGCAAAACCCGGGCGTTTGTCGATTTCATCATTGAGCAGTTTGCCGAACGGGGGTTGGAGCGGAGGTTCAGTGCGGTTTGAGTCAGGCTCAGGACCGAGGCGCGGCCATCGCGGGCAAGCCACGCTCCCACAGGTTTTGCGTCGTATACATCACTGAGGTGCGACGCCAAACCTGTGGGAGCGAGCTTGCTCGCGAAGGGGGCACCGCGGTCTACCGGGCAAACCGCGCCGGCCAGCCAATGATGTTCTTCGGCCGCGGTGCCGCATAAGTCCGCACTTTCGACGTCGACAGCCCCAGTCGCACCAAGGACTCGGCAATGGTCACCGCCGCCGTCACGCCATCCACCACCGGTACCCCGGTACGCCGGCGAATCTGCTCGTCCAGCCCGGCCATGCCGCCGCAGCCCAGGCAAATCACTTCGGCCTTGTCCTGGGTCACCGCCAGTTCGGCCTGATGCACGATGGCCTCCAGTGCGCGTTGCGGTTCGTGTTCCAGTTCCAGCACTGCCAAACCACTGGCCCGTACCGAGGCGCAACGGTCCCAGAGGCCGGAGAGCTTGAGGCGATCTTCGATCAGCGGCACGGTGCGATCGAGGGTGGTGACCACGGAATAGGCGTGTCCGAGAAACATCGCCGTGCTGGCGGCGGCATCAGTGATGTCCACCACCGGCACATTGAGCAGTTCCTGCAAGCCTTCACGGCCGTGCTCGCCATAGCCGGCCTGGATCACGGCGTCGAATGGCTGGTCGTAGGACATCACCCGATCCATGACCGCGATGGCCGCCAGGTAGCTTTCGAAATTGCCTTCGATGGAGTCGGCGCCGAAGTGCGGGGTGAGGCCGACGATTTCCGTGCCGGGCGACGCGACGGCTTGCGCCGAACGGGCGATGGCCTGGGTGATGGATTCGGTGGTGTTGACGTTGACCACGAGAATGCGCATTGAAAGTCCTTATTGCAGTTGGTTCTGCGGCCCGACCACGCCGGGCCGCGACAGGATCAGTGGCTGACGTTGTCGACGGCGATGGCTTCGCCGCTGACATCGGCGTAGTGCGGTTGGCGCTTGGCGATGATCAGGTAGAGCATCCCGGCGATGCCGGCACCGATCAGCCAGGAGAACGGCGATACGCTGTGGAACCCTGGCACCAGGGCCAGGACGATGGCGATCAGGGCAGCGGGAATGAACGCCGCCACGGCGCGCAAATTGACCCCGCGGCTGTAGTAATACGCGCCGTTCGGGTCTTCGCTGTACAACTGCGGCACGTTGACCTGGCCTTTGCGTACCAGCCAGTAGTCGACCATGATCACCCCGTACAGCGGGCCGAGCAGGGCACCGAGGCCGGACAGGAAATACACGATCACCAGCGGACTGTTGTAGAGGTTCCACGGCAGGATCAGCACGGCGATGGTCGCGCTGATCAGCCCGGCGCGGCGGAAGGTCAGGTACTTGGGCGCCAGGTTGCTGAGTACGAACGCCGGGGCGACGAAGTTGGCCATGATGTTCACCGCCACGGTGACGATCAGGAATGCCAGGCAGCCGAGCACCAGGAAGAAGGTGTTGGGGATCGAGGCGATGATTTCGGTCGGGCTTTCGATGATCCGGCCATTGATCTGAAATTGCGCGCCGCACAGCAGGACCGTGATGCTGGCGAATACCAGGATATTCACCGGCAAGCCCCAGAAATTTCCGACCTTGATGGTCTTGCGGCACGGCGAAGAGCGGGCGAAGTCGCAGAAGTTGAGGATCAAGGTGCCGTAGATCGCCAGCCACAGTGCGCCACCGGCAAAGATGTTGCGCCACATCTCACCGCCAGTCAGCGGCTCGCGGATCGACCAGGCAATCGTCGCATCGGCCTGGGTGTACATCCACGCGGCGAGTGCGGCGACGGTCAGCAGAATCACCGGGCCGGCAAACGCCTCGTAGCGCCGCACCATCTCCATGCCATAAGCAAGGATCGCCAGTTGCACGAACCAGATCGCGACGAAACACACCCAGCCCAGGGTCGACAGGCCGAGGATCGAGTCGTGGTCGTAGTCGGCGAACCCTGGATGGACCGCCGTCAACAGCACGCGAAACACCACGGACGCAAGGTACGTCTGAATACCGAACCAGGCGATGGCGATCACGGCGCGGATCAATGCAGGAATCTGCGCACCATGAATGCCGAAACTGATCCGGCTGATGACCGGAAACGGCACCCCGGTTTTCTGGCCCATGTAGCCAGACAGGTTCATGAAGAAGTAAACCAGCGCCGCGCCGATACCCAGGGACAGCAGGATCTGCCAGCCACCCAGACCCAAAGCGTACAGACCGATGGCAAACGAGTAGTTGGCAATGTTGTGAACGTCGTTGGTCCATAGGGCAAAGATGCTGTAGCGGCCCCAGCGCCGGCCTTCGGCCTTGGTCGGTGCCAGGTCCTTGTTGTGCAGTCGGGGGCTGAGCACCACGGGGGCGTGATGCGCCTGGTTGTCGGCGGTGTGGGTGGAATGGGAAGAGGGTAGATCCAGCGCGATGTTGTTATTGGAGAGACTAGTACGCATTCCGGCAGGCTCCTGATGCTCGACGCCGCGATGACTGTGCATGAGCGTTGGCTCGACAAATCTTCGTCGCGGGTGGCGAATATCATTGGTTACGGGGCATCTGCAGCCTGTACGGGATAGGGCGCTTCAGGCTTGCGGATATAAAGTGTGCGTATGTTTTGATTTGATTGTATACAAAACATGTATGCACTTAAGCCAGATTTGTGCCAGTTGCGATTCTATAAAAACCAGTGCTCATTTCGTTTTGTTATCGAAAACGAATAACTGACTGAAAAATAGAAAATTTAAATTGACCGATTGAACAGGTATTTATTTTTGGAGAGGGAGGATGTGGGCGAGGTGATGAGAAAGGAGATGTAACTTTTTGGGGCGCTGAAACTAAAAGTGCACACACAAATGGCACTTATGGTGACATTCGTGTGTACACGTTGTGTGTTGTGGCACATTGACTCTGTAGGAGCGAGCTTGCTCGCGAAAAACTCGAGAGCGTCGCGGGGGAATCAGGTTTACAGCGTTTTCGTTGACGACCATCGCGAGCAAGCTCGCTCCTACCCCTTGCTGATGATATTCCCCGCATGCAACCCGCATTCCTTCTGCGTCGCTTCTTCCCACCACCAGCGGCCTTCACGCTCATGCTGGTTCGGCAGTACCGGGCGGGTGCAGGGTTCGCAGCCGATGCTGATGAAAC
This sequence comes from Pseudomonas sp. P4_C4, assembly GCF_056402055.1. NCBI lineage: Bacteria > Pseudomonadati > Pseudomonadota > Gammaproteobacteria > Pseudomonadales > Pseudomonadaceae > Pseudomonas > Pseudomonas sp. P4_C4. The sequence goes on from NZ_JBFUID010000019.1 coordinate 79,427, forward strand.
CGCGTTCGTGCAGGCTGTTGTACGGCAGTTCCAGCATGCGGATGTAGCCCCAGATCTCTTCACTGGTCATTTGCGCCAGCGGGTTGAACTTGTACAAGGTGCGTTCCGGGGTGGAGAACGCGGTGTCGATTTCCATCACTGCGACGGCGCTGCGGGTGCCGGGGCTCTGGTCCCGGCGCTGGCCGGTGGCCCAGGCTTTCACGCCGGACAGCTTGCGGCGCAGCGGTTCGATCTTGCGGATACCGCAGCATTCGCCATGGCCGTCCTTGTAGAAACTGAACAGGCCTTTTTCCTTCACGAAGGGTTCGAGTTTGGTGTGGTCCGGCGACACCAGCTCGATGTCGATCTTGTAGTGCTCGCGCACCTGATCGATGAAGCGGTAGGTCTCGGGGTGCAGGCGGCCGGTGTCGAGACTGAACACTTTGACGTTCTTGTTCAGCTTCCAGGCCATGTCCACCAGCACCACGTCCTCGGCACCGCTGAAAGATATCCACAGGTCATCGCCGAACTCGGCAAAAGCGAGCTTCAGGATGTCCTGGGCGGATTTGTTGGCATAGGTCGTGGCGAGTTCCACGACGTCGAACGTTGGGCTCATCAGGGCGGCTTCCTACAGGTCGGTGGCGCTGGGCGCTCTATATGGGGTCGATGGTAACAAAAAGCTGCACGGGCCGGGGCATCCTCTGCGTTGCGCAGGCAGGCCCGAGTCGCTAGAGTTCGGCAGGCTTTATGCTCGCTCGACTCAATAATCAATACAAATGGGAGTGTCTTGTGGAAATTGCCTGTCTGGATCTTGAAGGTGTGCTGGTCCCGGAAATCTGGATCGCCTTCGCCGAAAAAACCGGGATCGAGTCCCTCAGGGCCACCACCCGGGACATTCCCGACTACGACGTGCTGATGAAGCAGCGCCTGCGGATTCTCGACGAGCACGGCCTGAAACTTTCCGACATTCAGGAAGTGATCGCCACGCTCAAGCCACTGGATGGCGCCATCGAGTTCGTCGACTGGCTGCGCGAGCGCTTCCAGGTAGTGATCCTGTCGGACACCTTCTATGAGTTCTCCCAGCCACTGATGCGCCAACTGGGCTTCCCGACCTTGCTCTGCCATCGTCTGATTACCGACGACAGCGGGCGCGTCACTGGCTACCAGTTGCGTCAGAAAGATCCCAAGCGTCAGTCGGTCCTGGCCTTCAAGAGCCTCTACTACCGGGTGGTCGCAGCGGGGGATTCCTACAACGACACCACGATGCTGGGCGAGGCCGATGCCGGGATTCTGTTCCATGCGCCGGAAAACGTGATTGCGCAGTTCCCGCAGTTCCCGGCGGTGCACACGTTTGAAGAGCTGAAGCAGGAGTTCATCAAGGCTTCGAACCGGACGTTGAGCCTGTAAGTACATTTCCTGTAGGAGCGAGCTTGCTCGCGATGAATCTGAAAACGCTGCGGGATGTCAGGCATGCCGCGTTATCGTTGACGACCATCGCGAGCAAGCTCGCTCCTACAGGGACGGGTGTGGTGTCAGAGGTTTTGCAGGGTATCGAGCAATACCTTCACCTTGGTGATCGACTCCTGATATTCAGCCTGCCACTCCGAGTCCGCGACAATCCCGCCGCCGCCCCAGCAACACACCTGCCCGTCCTTGACCAGCAAGCTGCGGATGGCGATGGAGCTGTCCATTTCGCCACGCACGTCCAGGTAGACCAATGAACCGCAATACAGTCCGCGTCGGGTCGGTTCCAGCTCATCGATGATCTGCATGGCGCGAATCTTTGGCGCGCCGGTAATCGAGCCCCCCGGGAAGCTGCCAGCAATCAGGTTCAGGGCATCGCGGTCATCCGCCAGTTCACCGGTGACACTGCTGACCAGGTGATGCACGTTCGGATAGCTTTCCAGGCTGAACAGTTCCGGTACCCGAACCGAACCGGTGCGGCAGGTCCGGCCGAGGTCATTGCGCAGCAGGTCGACGATCATCAGGTTTTCCGCGCGATCCTTGGGGCTGGCCAGCAGTTCGGTGGCGTTCGCGGCGTCTTGCTCAGGCGTCAGGCCCCGAGGTCGAGTGCCCTTGATCGGGCGGGTTTCCACATGGCGCTGGCTGACTTTGACGAAGCGTTCCGGCGACAGGCTGAGTACGGCATCGCCGTCAGGCAAGCTCTGGAAACCGGAAAAAGGCGTCGGGCACGCTGCGCGCAGTGCGCAGTAAGCGGTCCAGGGATCACCTTGGCAGGGCGCACGAAAACGCTGGGCGAAGTTGACCTGATAACAGTCGCCGGCCTGAATGTATTGCTGGATGCGCTCGATTGCCTGTTGATACTGGTCAGCGCTCAAGTCGGCAGTCATCGGGGTGAGCAGTTTGAAGGGCGCGACCACTTCCGGTGCAGGCTGGCTGAACAGATCGATCAGGCGCTGGCGTTCGCCGGTGGGCAGTGTCGGGTGGAACACCAATTGACTGGTCAGCGAAAGGTGATCGCTGACCAATGCCCAGCCGTACAGGCCGAAACGCGCGTCAGGCAGTTGCAGGTCGTCCTGTGCCTGGCTCGGCAGGCGCTCCAGATGCCGGCCGAAGTCGTAACTCAGGTAGCCGATCAATCCACCGGCAAACGGCAACTCATAAGGTACCGGCAGAGTCGCTTCGCCCAGGCGTGTCAGGTTATCGCGCAGGCGTTGCAGGAAGGCATCGCCACTTTCGTCGGGCGATACCGTCAGTTGTTCCAGTGGCCAGGCGCTGAGCAGGTCATAGCGACCGCGGTCAGCACTGGGGCGGCCGCTGTCGAGCAGCACGGCGCCGGGGGCATGGCGAATCGCCGCGAAGTATTGGGCGGGGTTGGCGCGATAGGGCAGCGGGTGTACGGAGCAGGTCAACATGGGCGGGGGAAGTCAGCCATCGAGGCGGGGTGGCGATTGTAGTCCTCTGCAGGATTTGGTCCTAGAGGGAAGGCACATCGGAAGCGACTGAAATTACATTCTGTGGCGAGGGAGCTTGCTCCTTCGCCACAAAAGATCAACCCTCGACCGCAGGAATGTGCCCAAACATCTCCTGTACAAACGCCACACGCTCTTTGACCGATTCGGTCACGCCACGAGCCTTGAGGTCTTCCATTCGTGCTTCCACCGCATGAGTACGCAACGTCAGCCCGCAGTCATTGGCAATCTGAATATTCAGCCCAGGCCGGGCGTTGAGTTCAAGAATCAACGGGCCTTTTTCCTGGTCCAGGACCATGTCGACTCCGATGTAGCCCAACCCGCACAATTCATAACAGCCGGCGGCGAGTTTCATGAAACCGTCCCAGTAGGGCAGTTGCACGCCATCCACTGCATTGGTGGTGTCCGGGTGTTTGTTGATGATGTTGTTCAGCCAGGTGCCGCGCAGGGTCAGGCCGGTGGCCAGATCCACACCGACGCCGATGGCGCCCTGGTGCAGGTTGGCCTTGCCGTTGGACTGGCGGGTCGGCAAGCGCAACATGGCCATCACCGGGTAACCCATCAAAACAATGATGCGAATGTCCGGCACGCCTTCGTAACTGATGCTCTTGAAGATCTGGTCCGGAATCACGCGGTATTCGATCAGGGCCCGGTCGCGGTGACCGCCCAGGGAGTACAGGCCGGTCAGGATGCTGGAAATCTGATGCTCGATTTCTTCATGGCTGATGATCCGGCCGGACACCGAGCGATAGCGGCCTTCAAAGCGGTCGGCGATGACCAGGATGCCGTCGCCGCCAGCGCCCTGGGCCGGTTTGATCACGAAGTCGCTGCGTGCGCCGATGATCTCTTCGAGATTGTCGATTTCCTTCTCGGTGGAGATTACGCCATACAGCTCGGGCACATGGATGCCAGCGGCGATGGCGCGCTCCTTGGTGATGATCTTGTCATCGACGATCGGGTACAGGCTGCGCTTGTTGTACTTGAGCACGTAGTCTGCGTTGCGCCGATTGATCCCCATGATGCCCTGGGCTTCCAGGGCCTTCCAGGTCTTCCAGAAGCCGAACATCAGGCGTCAGCCTTTTTCAGGAAGGCCTTGAAGCGCACCAGTTCGGTCAGGCGATAACCGCGATAACGCCCCATGGCCAGCATGAAGCCCACCAGGATCAGCAGGATCGCCGGGAAGGTGAACACGAAGTACACCAGTTCCGGCACGGTCATGATCAGGTGCGCCAGGGACGCGGCGAACAGCGTGCCGATGGCCACTTTCATGGCGTGGCCGCCGCCGCGTTCTTCCCAGGTGATCGACAGGCGTTCGATGGTCATGGTCAGGATCACCATCGGGAACAGCGCCACCGACAAGCCACGCTCCAGGCCGAGTTTATGGCTGAACAGGCTGATCGCCGCAATCAACACCACCACGAACGTCAGCACCACCGACAGCCTCGGCAGCATTTGCAGTTTCAGGTGTTCGAGGTAGGAACGCAGCGACAGGCCCAGCGCCGTGATGATGGTAAACAGCGCGATACCGAAGCCGAGCTGGGTTTCGCGGAAGGCCAGGGCGATCAGCACCGGGGTGAAGGTGCCCAGGGTCTGGATGCCGATCAGGTTGCGCAGGATCAGGATCACCAGCACGCCGATCGGGATCATCACCATGATCATGAAGGTCTGCTGGGTTTGCAGCGGCAGGCCGTACAGCGAATATTCGAGGAAGTTGGCGTCGGTGTTTTCGTCGGTCAGCTTGGCCAGGCGAATGGCATTCATTTCGCTGTTGTTCAGGCTGAAGGTCACGTTGGCTTTCTTGCCACCATCGACGGTGATCAGGTTTTCGTCGCCGGTCCACCACAGCAGGCGGTCGGTCGGCAGGCCCTGTTCACCGGTTTCCGGATTGAAGTACAGCCAGTCGGTGCCGTTGAAACTGCGCAGCCACAGTTCCGGGATTTGCGGCTGATCGGCCACCAGGCGGATGGTGTGGACCTTCTCGATCGGCACGTGGGCGACGGACAGCAGCAACTCGACGATTTTCGCCTTGTGCGCGGTGGACGGATCACCGGCCAGCAACAGCTTCACGTTGTCGTCGTTGAGGTTGTTGACCCGCTTGATGGCTTCGCCGACGAAGGTTTCGACGTCGGCCGAGTGCTGGCGAATCGGAGCAAGCAGGGCTTCGGCGGCGATTTTTTCCGGGCCTTCGATGGTCATGCTGTCGCGAAAGGTCGGGCCTTTGATCTTGGCTTTCTCACCGGAATAACGCTTGGTCAGCACCAGGCGGTAATACAGCGTCTGATTGCCTTTGGCCCGGCGCGCCGACCAGGTGACCTTGCGGTTGCCGTCGACCCGGTTCACGGCCACGCCGTAGTTATTGGAGATGAAGCTCTCGTTGAGGCTGACGAAGTCGCGGCTCAGCGGTGGCACGAACATCTGGATCTTGACCGGGTCCTTGGCACTGGCGACGAACTCGACCTTGGCGTCGATGTTCCACAGGTCGTCGGTGGCGTCTTCGGTCACCGGGATGCCCAGCACGAAGATCTGATAGGCCGTAACTGAAATGCCCAGCGCCACCAGGATGGCGATCAGCAGTTTCAGATGAAGGGTAAGAGAGCGCATTGAAATTACTCGGCGGTATGAGCGTCGGTGGTGCAGGCAGGTTTGCCGGCAGCATATTTAAGGCTGGGGTCAACCAGTGCATCGAAGCGTTTGAGGGCTTCGGAGCCAATCAGTAGCGGATATTGGAAAGCGCTGCGGTCGGTCAGGTTCACTTCGATGCTACGCAGGGCCGAGCCCATGCAGATGTCCAGTTCGATCACCGGGCGGGCGGTGTACTTCTTGCCCTCTTCGGGGTCGTAGTCGCCGGCCCGGCGCTTGATCTTGCTGACACGGGCCAGCGGGCGTTCGATCGGGTGCGAATGGGCGGCGTCGATGGCCAGGTAAAAGCGCACCCATGACTCGCCGTTGCGTTTGAAACGTTTGATATCCCGCGCGCTCAGGGAAGCGGTTTTTGCCCCGGTGTCGAGTTTGGCCGCCACTTCCAGGTCAATGCCATTGAGCGATGCGTACTCATTAAGGCCATACACGGTCTTTTCCCCGGCCATTGCGAAACCAGGCAGACAAAGGAAATAAAGGAAGGCAGGGAAGGGCTTGAGTCTCATAAATCCTGATGCGCAGCGGTCCGACTTGATTCAAGGCCCTGGCATCGCTGCGCAAGCTCCCTCGTATGCCTGTCAGGTTTTTATGACAGGCAGTGCAGATGTGACAAACAAATGCGGGCGGCATTCTAGCACGGTAGTTTGATGGCGCCAGCGCTGGCCGGTGGCTATAAACAGAGGGATTGCTTCGTTATGGTGCAGCCGGTTATCAGAAGATTGTCGACAATATCGATTTAACCTTTGACTGTGTCGCCTGTATTCGTTAGTTTTTGCGGCATTGGCTCACAAGGTGTCGACAATATGCTGGATCAACTCGATCCCCCCGTTTCAACGCAAGACGATACGGAGACCCTGTCCGAGAACGTCTTCCGACGCATTCAGGCGGCTATCGTCAAAGGCGAGATTGCGCCGGGCAGCAAAATCTCCGAGCCGGAGTTGGCGCGCACCTACGGCATCAGCCGTGGCCCGTTGCGCGAGGCCATCCACCGTCTGGAAGGCCAGCGTCTGCTGGTTCGCGTGCCGCATGTCGGCGCCCGGGTGGTGTCGCTCAACCACGCCGAACTGATTGAGCTATACGAAATCCGCGAATCCCTGGAAGGCATGGCCTGTCGCCTGGCCGCCGAGCGCATGAGCCTCGAGGAAATCGACGAACTGCGTCGGGTCCTGGAAACCCACGAGCGCGATGAGGCGTTTCAGGCCGGGAGAGGCTACTACCAGCAGGAAGGCGATTTCGACTTCCATTACCGAATCATCCAGGGCAGCGGCAACCGCACGCTGACCCAAATGCTCTGCGGCGAGCTGTATCAACTGGTGCGCATGTACCGCATCCAGTTTTCCACCACGCCCAATCGCCCGCACCAGGCGTTCGCCGAGCACCACCGCATTCTCGATGCCATCGCCGACCGTGACGGTGAACTGGCCGAGTTGTTGATGCGCCGTCATATCGGCGCCTCCAAACGCAACATCGCCCGTCATTACCAGGACGGCGCTAACCCGACAGCCAAACGAGGTGAGTCATGAGTTTGAACAAGAGCACTCCAGGCCAGCGTTTCCGCGATGCGGTCGCCAGCGAGCATCCATTGCAAGTGGTCGGCGCGATCAACGCCAACCACGCGCTGCTGGCCAAACGCGCCGGTTTCAAGGCGATCTACCTGTCGGGTGGCGGGGTGGCTGCCGGCTCCCTCGGCGTGCCTGACCTGGGCATCACCGGTCTGGATGACGTGCTGACCGACGTGCGCCGTATCACCGATGTTTGCGACCTGCCATTGCTGGTGGATGTGGACACCGGTTTCGGTTCCTCGGCGTTCAACGTCGCTCGCACCGTCAAGTCGATGATCAAGTTCGGCGCCGCGGCGATTCACATCGAAGACCAGGTTGGCGCCAAGCGCTGTGGTCACCGTCCGAATAAAGAGATTGTGACCCAACAGGAAATGGTCGACCGCATCAAGGCCGCCGTCGATGCGCGTACCGATGACAGCTTCGTGATCATGGCCCGTACCGACGCCCTGGCGGTGGAAGGCCTGGAGTCTGCCCTGGATCGCGCCGCCGCGTGCATCGAAGCCGGCGCCGACATGGTGTTCCCGGAAGCCATCACCGAGCTGGACATGTACAAGCTGTTCGCCAACCGCGTGAAAGCGCCGATCCTGGCCAACATCACCGAGTTCGGCGCGACGCCGCTGTACACCACCGAGCAACTGGCCGCTGCCGACGTATCGCTGGTGCTGTACCCGCTGTCGGCGTTCCGCGCCATGAACAAGGCTGCAGAAAACGTCTACACCGCGATCCGTCGCGACGGCACTCAACAAAACGTCATCGACACCATGCAGACCCGCATGGAGCTTTACGATCGCATCGACTACCACACCTTCGAGCAGAAGCTCGATGCGTTGTTCGCCGCGAAGAGGTAGGAGCAAGCTCGCTCGCGATGGTCGTTAACGATGACGCGGGAAAATTGGCACCCCGCGGTGTTCGGTCCACCATCGCGAGCAAGCTCGCTCCTACAGGACCGGGATGATTCCCGACCCGTGTGTTTGCCGATTTCCTAAAAAATTCAAGAATATTGGAGACAAAAATGGCCGAAGCAAAAGTACTCAGTGGCGCCGGGCTCCGTGGCCAGGTAGCCGGGCAAACCGCACTGTCCACCGTGGGCCAGTCGGGTGCCGGTCTGACCTATCGTGGTTATGACGTACGTGAACTGGCGGCTGACGCACAGTTCGAAGAAGTTGCCTATCTGCTGCTGTACGGCGAACTGCCGAGCAAAGCGCAACTTGCAGCCTACATCACCAAGCTGAGCAAGCTGCGTGACTTGCCGCAAGCGCTGAAAGAAGTGCTGGAACGCATCCCCGCCGACGCCCACCCGATGGACGTGATGCGCACTGGCTGCTCGTTCCTGGGCAACCTGGAGCCGGAGAACAACTTCTCCGAGCAGCACGACAAGACCGACCGCCTGCTGGCCGCGTTCCCGGCGATCATGACTTACTGGTATCACTTCAGCCACGAAGGCAAGCGCATCGATTGCGTGAGCGACGAGCAGTCCATCGGCGGCCACTTCCTGCACCTGCTGCACGGCAAGAAACCGAGCGAGCTGCACGTCAAGGTGATGAACGTTTCGCTGATCCTCTACGCAGAGCACGAGTTCAACGCTTCGACCTTCACCGCACGTGTTTGCGCCTCGACCCTTTCCGACCTGTATTCGTGCATCACCGCGGCCATCGGCTCGCTGCGCGGCCCGCTGCACGGCGGTGCCAACGAAGCGGCGATGGAAATGATCGAGCGTTTCTCGTCGCCGGAAGACGCGATCAAAGGCACCCTCGGCATGCTCGAGCGCAAGGACAAGATCATGGGCTTCGGCCACGCGATCTATAAGGACAACGATCCGCGCAACGAGGTGATCAAGGGCTGGTCGAAAAAACTCGCTGACGAAGTGGATGACAAAGTGTTGTTCCCGGTTTCCGAAGCCATCGACAAGACCATGTGGGAGCAGAAGAAACTGTTCCCGAACGCCGACTTCTACCATGCCTCGGCGTACCACTTCATGGGCATTCCGACCAAGTTGTTCACACCGATCTTCGTCTGCTCGCGCCTGACCGGCTGGGCTGCCCACGTGTACGAACAACGTGCCAACAACCGCATCATCCGTCCAAGCGCCGAGTACACCGGCGTTGAACAGCGCAAGTTCGTACCAATCGAACAACGCTGAATGGTGGAGGTCGGCACCGGGATCTGAAATCAACGCAGATCCCTGTGGGGGCGAGCTTGCTCGCGATGACGGGCTGACATTCAACATCAATGTCGCCAGTTACATCGCTATCGCGAGCAAGCTCGCTCCCACAGTGGATTGTGTTCAATTCAAGTCTGGTGCCAGGCCCCACCTTTTGTAACTACCGTGACCGAGTCCTGACGATGAACACTCAATTCCGTAAACCGCTGCCCGGCAGCAAACTGGATTACTTCGATGTCCGCGCAGCGGTCGAGGCGATCCAGCCTGGCGCCTACGACACCCTGCCGTACACCTCCCGTGTGCTGGCGGAAAACCTTGTGCGTCGCTGCGACCCGGCCACGCTCACCGAATCCCTGAAGCAATTCATCGAACGCAAGCGCGACCTCGACTTCCCGTGGTTCCCGGCCCGCGTGGTGTGTCACGATATTCTCGGCCAGACTGCTTTGGTCGACCTCGCCGGCCTGCGTGATGCCATCGCCCTGCAAGGCGGCGACCCTGCACAAGTCAACCCGGTGGTGCCGACCCAACTGATCGTCGACCACTCCCTGGCCGTCGAGCGCGGTGGTTTCGATCCGCAGGCGTTCGAGAAGAACCGCGCCATCGAAGACCGTCGCAACGAAGACCGTTTCCACTTCATCAACTGGACCAAGAAGGCGTTCAAGAACGTCGACGTGATCCCGCCGGGCAACGGCATCATGCACCAGATCAACCTGGAGAAAATGTCCCCGGTGATCCAGGTGCGCGACGGTGTGGCCTTCCCCGACACCTGTGTCGGCACCGACAGCCACACCCCGCACGTCGATGCGCTGGGTGTGATCGCCATCGGCGTTGGCGGCCTGGAAGCAGAGAGCGTGATGCTCGGCCGCGCCTCCTGGATGCGCCTGCCGGAAAGCGTCGGCGTCGAACTGACCGGCAAGCTGCAACCGGGCATCACCGCCACCGACATGGTGCTGGCGTTGACCGAGTTCCTGCGCCAGCAAAAAGTGGTCGGTGCGTGGCTGGAGTTCTTCGGCGAAGGCGCGTCAAAGCTGACCCTCGGCGACCGCGCGACCATCTCCAACATGGCCCCGGAATACGGCGCCACCGCGGCGATGTTCTACATCGACCAGCAGACTATCGACTACCTCAAGCTCACCGGCCGTGAAGACGAGCAGGTGCAGTTGGTCGAGAACTACGCCAAGCAGACCGGCCTGTGGGCTGATAGCCTCAAAGGCGCGCAATACGAGCGCGGCCTGACCTTCGACCTGTCTTCGGTCGTGCGCAACATGGCTGGCCCGAGCAACCCGCACGCCCGTGTCGCGGTTTCGGATCTGGCAGCCAAAGGCATCGCCGGTCAGTGGGAAGACGTACCTGGCCAGATGCCGGATGGCGCGGTGATCATTGCCGCCATCACCAGTTGCACCAACACCAGCAACCCGCGCAACGTGATCGCCGCCGGCCTGCTGGCGCGCAACGCCAACAAGCTCGGCCTGACCCGCAAGCCGTGGGTCAAATCGTCCTTGGCACCGGGTTCGAAAACCGTCGCGCTGTACCTCGACGAAGCCGGTTTGACCGATGAGCTGGAGCAGCTCGGATTCGGCGTCGTGGCCTTCGCCTGCACCACCTGCAACGGCATGTCCGGCGCGCTGGATCCGGTGATCCAGCAAGAGATCATCGACCGCGACCTGTACGCCACTGCCGTGTTGTCCGGTAACCGCAACTTTGACGGCCGGATTCACCCGTACGCCAAGCAGGCGTTCCTCGCGTCGCCGCCATTGGTCGTTGCTTACGCCATCGCCGGTACCATCCGTTTCGACATCGAAAAAGATGTGCTGGGCGTGGTGGATGGCAAGGAAATCCGCCTGAAAGACATCTGGCCGAGCGACGAAGAAATCGACTCGGTGGTGAAGGCCTCGGTCAAGCCGGAGCAGTTCCGTCAGGTCTACATCCCGATGTTCGCCATCCACGAAGACACCGGTCCGAAAGTCGCGCCACTGTACGACTGGCGCGAGATGAGCACCTACATTCGCCGTCCGCCGTACTGGGAAGGTGCATTGGCCGGGGCACGTCCGCTCAAGGGCATGCGTCCGCTGGCGGTGCTGCCGGACAACATCACCACGGATCACCTTTCGCCGTCCAACGCCATCATGCTCGACAGCGCCGCCGGCGAATACCTGGCGAAAATGGGCCTGCCGGAAGAGGACTTCAACTCTTACGCGACTCACCGTGGTGACCACCTGACTGCGCAGCGCGCAACCTTCGCCAACCCGAAACTGTTCAACGAAATGGTTCAGGAAAACGGCAAGGTCAAGCAGGGTTCGCTGGCCCGTGTCGAGCCGGAAGGCAAAGTGATGCGCATGTGGGAAGCCATCGAAACCTACATGGATCGCAAGCAGCCGCTGATCATCATCGCAGGTCAAGACTACGGCCAGGGTTCGTCCCGCGACTGGGCGGCCAAGGGCGTGCGCCTGGCGGGTGTGGAAGCGATTGCCGCCGAAGGTTTCGAACGCATTCACCGCACCAACCTGGTGGGCATGGGCGTGTTGCCGCTGGAATTCAAAGCGGGCACCAACCGTCATACCCTGGCCATCGACGGCAGCGAAACCTACGACGTGATTGGCGAGCGCACGCCACGTGCCGAGCTGACGCTGGTGATCCATCGCAAGAACGGCGAACGCGTCGATGTGCCGGTGACCTGCCGCCTCGATACCGCCGAAGAAGTGTCGATCTACGAGGCTGGCGGTGTGTTGCAACGCTTCGCCCAGGACTTCCTCGAAGAATCGGCGGTCGCCGTCTAAAACAGGCTGTACCGACACGGGACTTCAAGTCCCGTGTCTGCTTTCAGATTAGGAGTAACGAGCACCATGGCTCATGCACCGCAGATCAAAATTCCAGCGACTTACATGCGCGGCGGCACCAGCAAAGGCGTGTTTTTCAGCCTGAAGGATTTGCCTGAAGCGGCACAGGTCCCAGGCCCGGCCCGCGACGCTTTGCTGCTGCGCGTAATCGGCAGCCCCGACCCGTACGACAAGCAAATCGACGGTATGGGCGGCGCGACTTCCAGCACCAGCAAAACCGTGATCCTGTCGAAAAGCATCAAGGCCGATCACGATGTCGACTACCTGTTCGGTCAGGTGTCGATCGACAAGCCGTTCGTGGACTGGAGCGGCAACTGCGGCAACCTGTCGGCGGCGGTCGGTTCGTTCGCCGTCAGCAATGGTCTGGTGGACGCCAGCCGCATCCCGCACAACGGCGTGGCGGTGGTTCGCGTGTGGCAGGCCAACATTGGCAAGACCATCATCGCCCACGTGCCGATCACCAATGGTGAAGTGCAGGAAACCGGTGATTTCGAACTCGACGGCGTGACCTTCCCGGCGGCCGAAGTGCAGATCGAGTTTCTCGATCCGGCAGCGGATGAAGAGGGTGGCGGCGGTTCGATGTTCCCTACCGGCAACCTGGTGGATGACCTGGAAGTACCCGGTGTCGGTACCTTCAAGGCGACCATGATCAACGCCGGCATCCCGACAATTTTTATCAATGCCGAAGACATCGGCTACAAAGGCACCGAGTTGCAGGGCGCGATCAATGGCGATCCGAAAGCCTTGCTGATGTTCGAAACCATCCGTGCCTACGGCGCGCTACGCATGGGTCTGATTTCGAACATCGACGAAGCGGCCAAGCGGCAGCACACGCCGAAGGTGGCCTTCGTGGCCAAGCCTGCGGACTACGTGGCATCAAGCGGCAAGGCGATAGCGGCGGGGGATGTCGACCTGCTGGTGCGTGCATTGTCCATGGGCAAGTTGCACCACGCGATGATGGGCACGGCGGCAGTGGCGATCGGTACGGCCGCAGCGATTTCCGGCACTTTGGTGAACCTCGCTGCAGGCGGTATCGAACGCAATGCGGTGCGCTTCGGCCATCCGTCCGGCACCCTGCGTGTCGGCGCCGAGGCCAGTCAGGTCAATGGCGAATGGACCGTGAACAAGGCAATCATGAGCCGCAGTGCGCGGGTGTTGATGGAAGGTTTCGTTCGCGTGCCAGGCGACTCGTTCTGACACAAACCCCGTAGGAGCTGCCGCAGGCTGCGATCTTTTGATCTTGATTCTAAAAAAAACAAAGTCAAAAGATCG